>JAVXCD010000088.1:0-7413 GCA_036659655.1 Alistipes sp. | reverse complement strand
CCGAAGTTATTTGAGAGCTATTTTTGTTCCTGTTTTTGTTCTATAAATCCGATTTTAGCGAGCTAAATGAGGATTTATAGAACAAAAATAGGGGCGAAAAGTGCCAAAAAAAACGAGATTAATAAATTCTAATAGACCGGTTCAGGCAGGGTGGTGCCGAGAGGCTTACCTTCGAGATGATCGCGCCATTTGATGGCCGCGTGGGTGCCGTCGCAATAGGGTTTATTGGCTGATTGTCCACAACGACAGACCACAACACGGTTGCGAATTTCGTAGGTGTGGCCATCCTCCCGATTCATCGGAATACCACCGCGGATCCAAAGCCCGCCGCTGGCTCCGATGGTAACATCTTCGATCAAACCAAGACTCGGCTCGAAAGGCAATTCATGTGGCTGGTTGCTTTTGTTGTCGCGGATGGTCAGCCGTCCGCTGGGACACATCGACACTTCGCGCATGACAAGTCGTTTGACTTCCGGATTATTCGCCGACCGTCCGATCAGATTCCACGCATCGCCATGCGGATGACAAAACCGTGCAAAAGAGCAATACTTCTCGTTGTCAACCATCGAAATTTCCTCCCCTTCAAATACTTCTACCTGATCCATCAACGCCTCATCGGTTGATGCTGTGAGTGTCGGGTTCCAGTTGGCTTTGGTGTGAGTGCCGTCGCAATAGGGCTTGCGGTTGGAGGATCCGCAACGACATAAAGCCGTGGGTTCAGCCTCGGTCGAGAAGGACAAACCCTCTTGAAAATACCAACTTTCATCTTTTTCGTCGGGCATGATGAATTGTTCGGCCAGCGGAGGTCGCCCATAGACCAAGTATGGCCCCTTGTCGGTGACCGTGATGTTGAATTGTGCTTTTGCAGGGGAACTTCCCGGTTCGATGTTTAATTTTGACATACTATTTGTTATTGAGATTCGTTTGAATGCAGGCAACAATTATTCCTAAATACAAATATTTAGGAGGGCATGGTAGGAAATGTCTCGTTTTTTGGTATCTTTGCAGAGGTTTTCAAATTAAGAAGAGAATAAATTAAAGGGTATGAATAGATTGATAAACAGGACTATAAGGCTCGTGTTTGGCATTGTATGTATGACAATGTTGTTTGCTGCGTGTAGCAAGGATGAACCGACATCGTCGTTGAAACTGGATGCAGCAGCACTTTTCATTCCTGCTTGGGGTGGTTCTGCATCGGTCGGCTTCACAACGGAAAACATTAGTCTGGTAAAGGCAATACGTATACCAGAGGGCTGGACGGTGGCGGTGGACATGGCCACCAATACGATTCGGGTGACAGCCCCTGCCGCGGCCGGTGATAAAATTTCCGAGAAGGGGGAGATATCCTTTGTCGGTTATGCCTACGAAGGTATCGGTAGCACCGCGGAGTTGTTTGTCAGCATAAAACAGCCGCAGGATCTGACCGCCGAGGGCAAGCAGGCAAATAGTTTCATCGTCTCTACGCCGGATGCTTTTTATCAGTTCGATGCGCAGCACAAAGGCGAAACGACGGAGGCTGTGGATGCACATCGTGCAGAACTACTGTGGCAGACAGCAACGGAATTGGTGCAATATGTGAAGTTGGATAATGGCAAGGTCGGTTTTTATGTCGGTGCGGATGCAGACGGCAAGTTGATCGATGGAAATGCTGTGATAGGCGTGTATAACGCGCAAAATGAAATAGTTTGGAGTTGGCATATTTGGATAACGGCAGCTGCTCCGGAGAAAAATACGGTTACACTGGGTGGTAAAACATTTATGGGATTTAATTTGGGTGCGCTCAAGAATGCGAATGCCACGCCTGCGGAGATACTGTTCTCATACGGACTTTACTACCAGTGGGGACGCAAAGATCCATTTGTGGAGCCAAATACCTACAATGCGGAGCAAGGAATTGATGCTTATATGTATAGTGCAGAGGGTAAAAAGGTATTGTTGTCGTATGTAGCTTCGGTGAGCACGATCGGCACGATGGAGTATGCAACTAAAAATCCGAGACATTTTATTTTAGGTGTCGCCGATTCGAAATACGACTGGCTCTTCACGGCTCACTCAAATACGCTGTGGGCAGAGGCTAAAACCGTGAATGATCCCTGTCCGAAAGGATGGCGTGTGCCGTCGAAAAATGATTTTGCAGGTTTGACAATCGCAGACGACTTGACGGCTCCCGTCTCGCAGTATGCGCAAAAATACGGCTGGACACTCACAGATGGTACAACCTCCGCATTTTTCTTGGGTGCAGGCCGTCGCACCTATATGACGGGCAAAATCCACAATGTCTACAATCCGCTGCCCCGCTCCGAAGAGGAGGCGCAGCCTTGGGAGGGACTCTATTGGACAACAGGCTCGGATGCGGATACGCGTGCTTCGGCCTTCTATTTCTATCTGAATTATACGGATGTCGCTCACAGTGGCGTGAATGCTGCCGTGCCCTACCAGCGTGCAAACGGCATGCAGATTCGTTGTGTGAAGATCTAACGGACACAACTATTTTTCATCACAGAAGCAGGATAACCCATTGGTGGATTATCCTGCTTTTTTGGAAATACCGCAGGGTTGGTCTTGATGATGGAGACCAATACAAGGTCAAGAGGAAATACACATACGCTCCTCGAGCTTGTCGAGAGGTCGCAAATACAATACACGATCCTCGAGCCTGTCGAGAGGTCGCAAAGGCACGGTGTACGATCCTCGAGCCTGTCGAGAGGTCGCAAAGGCACGGTGTACGATCCTCGAGCCTGTCGAGAGGTCGCAAGGTCACTTGATTCTTAGGGATTGTTAAAATTCCGAGGTGAACGAGAAACGAATGTCCTTGAAATTTTCTTGCGCCAAGGCCAATCCATAACTTGTATCGGCTAAAAATACGTCTTTCCCGTGCTTGTCAATCGCCATGTTGGTATGCTTACGGCGTTTGAAATCAGCTAATTGCGCCTCGTTATCACTTTCGATCCAACATGCTTTGTGAATTGAGATAGGCTCCCAGCGGCAGGCCGCGTTGTACTCGTGCTCCAGACGGTATTGAATAACCTCAAACTGAAGCGCACCGACCGTGCCGATGATCCTGCGTCCGTTGAGACAGGAGGTGAAAAGCTGTGCCACACCTTCGTCCATCAATTGATCTACGCCCTTCGATAACTGCTTGAATTTCATGGGATCCGCATTGTCTATGTAGCGGAATTGTTCGGGTGCAAAGGAGGGTATACCCGTGAATTTCAACTTTTCACCCTCTGTGAAGGTGTCGCCTATTTTGAAGTTTCCCGTGTCGTGCAGACCCACAATATCCCCCGGATAGGCAAAGTCGATGATCGACTTTTTCTCGGCCATGAAGGCCGTTGGTGACGAGAATTTGAGTTGCTTGCCACTGCGCACGTGCAGGAAATTTTTGTTACGTTCGAAGGTCCCGGAGCAGATCTTCAGAAAGGCGATGCGGTCACGGTGATTCGGATCCATGTTGGCATGGATCTTAAACACAAAGCCCGTCATCTTCGGCTCATTGGGTGTGATTTGACGTGTCTCGGTCGGCGCGGGGCACGGTGACGGAGCAATGCGGATGAAGCACTCCAGCAACTCCCGCACACCGAAATTATTGATGGCGGCACCGAAGAATACGGGAGCCAACTCACCCCGCAAATAAGCCTCCCGGTCGAACGGATCGTACACTCCGTGAACAAGTTCGAGGTCTGTACGCAACTGATTTGCATATCGGTCTGTAACGTAATGCGCTAATTCGGGCGAATTTAGATCTTTTATTTCGACCACCGAAGCATCGGCGGTCTGACGTTCGGAACTGGTGAAAAGCGAGAGACACTCCTCGTAAATATTATAGACCCCCTTGAAGGTGGTACCGTTTGAGATAGGAAACGCCAGCGGGCGCACACGCACCTGCAACTCACGTTCCACCTCATCCAACAGGTCAAATGGATCTTTGCAGGGACGATCCAATTTGTTGATAAACACGATGACCGGAGTCTTGCGCATGCGGCAGACATTCATTAGTTTGCGGGTCTGCGTCTCGACTCCTTTCGCGCCGTCGATCACGATGATCACCGAATCCACGGCAGTCAGCGTGCGGTAAGTATCCTCGGCAAAATCTTCGTGTCCGGGAGTGTCGAGGATGTTGATTTTCACATCTTTATACTCAAATCCCATGACCGACGTGGCAACGGAAATACCGCGCTGACGCTCGATTTCCATGAAGTCGGAGGTGGCTCCTTTCTTTATTTTATTGCTTTTGACGGCTCCCGCCACGTGAATGGCACCTCCAAAGAGGAGGAGTTTTTCGGTGAGGGTTGTTTTGCCTGCATCGGGGTGAGAGATGATGGCGAATGTGCGGCGGCGTGCGATTTCTTCTTGTAATGTCATCTAAATTTCGGTGTCTGTTTGCGGATAATCAATGTTATAGTGTAGTCCGACCGATTCTTTTAGTTCGCGGCCCTGTTTAATCGTAAGGTATGCCACGGCAATCATGTTGCGCAGTTCGCACAATTCGCGGCAAGGCGTGGTCTTGTTGTATAACTCCTCGGTCTCGTGCCAGAGGATCTCTAAGCGGCGCATGGCGCGTTTGAGGTAGAGGTTCGAGCGGACGATGCCCACGTAGTTGGACATGATCTGCTGCATCTCGCGCTTGCTCTGGATGATGAGCAGCATCTCCTCCGCATTGGATGTTCCTTCGAAATTCCAGTCGGGAATGCCGTCTTGGATTTCGACTTTGTTCAGTAGGGCAGTGGCGTGAACTGCGGCCTGATCGGCGTACACCACTGCTTCCAACAGCGAATTAGAGGCCAATCTGTTTGCTCCGTGCAGTCCTGTGCAGGAGGTCTCACCTAAGGCGTAGAGATGTTTAAGTGTGGTTTCCCCGTTGAGATCCACCTTCACACCGCCACAACAATAGTGGGCGGCCGGAGTGACGGGAATCCACTCTTTGGTAATGTCGATGTCGATCGAGAGGCACTTTTCGTAGATATTTGGAAAATGGCTTTTGATCGATTCAGGGTCTTTGTGCGTCACGTCGAGGTAGACAAATTCCTGTCCGCGGGTCTTCAATTCACGGTCGATGGCGCGTGCCACCACATCCCGCGGGGCGAGAGACTTCATCGGGTGGTATTTATCCATAAATTCCTGCCCGTTTTGCAGTCTCAGGATCCCGCCGAAACCGCGCATGGCCTCTGTGATGAGAAACGAAGGACGTTCTCCGGGGTTGTAGAGTGAGGTGGGGTGGAATTGAATAAACTCCATATTCTCGGTCATCGCCTTGGCTCGGTGGCACATGGCGATGCCATCTCCTGTGGCGACATCCGGATTGGTGGTCGTGTAGTAGATGTTGCCGCAGCCGCCTGTCGCCACGATGGTAAACTTGGCGAGAATGGTCTCTATGGCGTTATCATCGAGGTTGAGCACATACGCCCCGAAACAAGTCAGCCCCCGCGTGTGGCGGGTGACAAACTCGCCCAAATGATGTTGTGTCAGTAGGTCGATGGCGAAGTGATGCTCCAGCACCGTGATGTTCGGGTGATTCTTGACCGAGCAGATTAAGGCCTGTTCAATCTCGGCTCCCGTCAGGTCTTTGTGATGCAAAATGCGGTGCTCAGAGTGTCCGCCTTCACGGTTCAACTCGAATCGTCCGTCCGCCGTTTTGTCGAATCGTGCGCCCCATTTTATCAGGTCGCCGATCACCGCGGGGGCACGTCGTACCACCAATTCCACGGCAGCCTCGTTGCATTTTCCCACACCGCAGACCATGGTGTCGTGTATGTGTTTTTCGAAGGTGTCAGGGGCATACGTCACCGAGCAGATACCTCCCTGTGCGTAGTTGGTATTACTTTCGTCCATCTCACCCTTCGTGACGACGGTGACGTGTCCGTGAGCAGCGGCTTTCAACGCAAAACTCAAGCCTGCCGCACCTGAACCAATAACCAGGAAGTCGGTTTTCATAGTTTTTCAACTTTTAAGCGTCACAAAGTTACAAAACAAATCCCGATTCACAATAGCCTAAGGGCAAAAGAATGAATCAATGCGAACTGTAAAATTGAAGTTTAGACCTATCTATTCACGATTCTTGAGTCCGCAGAGAGATTGCCGGGTCGCTGTGTGTCATCCAAGGGTCATCAAAGAGAGCACCCACCAAAACTTCGGTAACAAATTCAAACAGTTTTTTAGCCGATTTCGAGAAGTTCATCTTTTTTTTATTACTTTTGTAATATGAAACAATGGATAGCGATATTTATTCTACTTTTTACTGCCGCAATGACAGATGCCGGCAGTACGCAGGATTCACTATCTCACATCCTCAGACTCAACTGCGCCACACTCTCGCAAAGCGATACACAGACCATCCAAACTGCCGAGACACCACTCTTCGCTACAACAACCCCGGGCGGTACTTTGCAACTTTGCGGTGCGAAATATTTCTCAATTCGCATCCGCCATCTGATTGATCATCACACTATTTACAATAAAAATATCGGTAGCGAAGTGCTTTTCCACTTGCCGAGATCACGTAATACATCCCCTCACATAACGACCGCATATGCACGCGCTGTCGATTATTATATTTATGCCTTGAGGCAAATTATTATTTAATAGCATTGTTGATATCTCTGAGCGATGTAATTCGCTTAAAAAAAGAATATTAAACAACTCCTTAAATAATAATTTTAGTATGAAAAACAATATTGACGAGGCTATTTATGCCATGTCATCTGATATTATGTGTCATCGTTACAACCCCATGCTGGGCATTATTCTAACCCTTGTCGGCATCGGTTCCTTGTGGGCAAATGTCCATCTTCAGGTCTTCGTAAGTCACGAAATCTTGTCGCAGTGGAATCTGCTGATCGGCTCCTGCGTGCTCTGTACGGGTATTATTATGATCTGTTACCGTTTCTTTGGGGACTCTTCGTGTCCGATCGAAAAGACAACAAAGGAACGCCTCTATCGCACAGAACTCTGCTTCGACGGCAGCGAATTGAATAAGGTGAAGAGGGCTGTCGAAACGGGCGATTTCGCATTTTTGCTTAAATTGCCAAAAAGTTATCATCCCGCCGCGCAGGTAATTTACTATCGTACCGATAGTGGTTCGATGTTGGCGGCGCAGGTGCTGCAATACCAAACTCCGGCCACCGATGTGAAGGTTTTTCACAGCGGTGAGTATGTGCTCTAAATGAGCTAAGAAGCTGTTTTAAATTTATTAATCTCGTTCTTTTCGCCCCTGTTTTGTTCTATAAATCCTCATTTAGCTCGCTAAAATCGGATTTATAGAACAAGACAGGAGCAAAAACACCCCTCAAATAACTTCGGTAACAAATTCAAAGTTCACGATCCTCGAGCTTGTCGAGAGGTCGCAAAGACAACGTGCGCAATCCCACACGATCCTCGAGCTTGTCGAGAGGTCGCAAAGACAACGTGCGCAATCCT
>JAVXCD010000087.1:0-7473 GCA_036659655.1 Alistipes sp. | reverse complement strand
CTCTCGACAAGCTCGAGGATCGTGCATTGTGTTTCAAAGTCTTTGCGACCTCTCGACAGGCTCGAGGATCGTGTGTTGTGTATTCAAAGTCTTTGCGACCTCTCGACAGGCTCGAGGATCGAGTAGATTGTCTTTGCGACCTCTCGACAGGCTCGAGGATCGTATGAGTATTTCAACTTTTTTAAGGCCTCCACCGCACTTTCATCTTGATCCATAAAAAAAGCCCGACACATGTGCCGGGCTTTGTCCTGATAATAAAGGGATAAAGACTACTTTTTGAAGCCTTTACCGATTCCGAGGAAGTCCTCGGCTTTGAGGGCTGCACCACCGATCAGTCCGCCGTCCACGTCCTCTTTCGAGAAGATCTCCTCCGCATTCGAGGGTTTGCATGAACCTCCGTAAAGAATGGCTGTCTCCTGCGCCGCAGCACCGAATTTCGCAGCCAGCACCTTGCGGATGTAGGCATGGATCTCTTGTGCCTGCTCCGCCGAAGCGGTCTTGCCTGTTCCGATCGCCCAAACGGGCTCATAAGCAACGACTAATTTCGCATATTGCTCAGTTGTAAGGTTATAAACAACTTCTTCGATCTGGGTTTTAACCACGTCGAAGTGTTTGCCGGCCTCACGCTCCTCCAGATTCTCACCCACGCAGTAGATCGGAATCAGGTTGTTGGCATAAGCCTGTACCATCTTCTTATTCAGCGTCTCCGAGGTCTCTCCGTAATACTGACGACGCTCCGAGTGTCCGAGGATCACATACTCGCAACCCAAGGCGGCAATCATCGATGCGGCGATCTCGCCCGTGTAAGCACCCTTTGCCTCTGTGGCACAATTCTGTGCACCGACAGCGATACCGGTTCCCTTCACCGCTTTAGCAACTTCCGAGAGGTGTGTAAACGGAGGACATACGATAAAATTCACACATGAACATACGGTAGCTTTGCCGGCTACAATGTTTTTCGCCAGTTCAACACCTTCGGCAGGAAGCGTATTCATCTTCCAGTTACCTGCAACAATTTTCTTTCTCATTTTCCTTTTATTTTATTTTTATAGTGCTACTCTTCGCACCAGTGTTTCACCTCCTCCATCGAGGGAGCTTTCAATCCTAATTTATTCTTTTTATTGAAACCACAGAGGTCGTTGAAGAACTTGCCTGCGGAGAGTTTTTTCAGCGATTCAACCGTGAGATAGCCCATCGTCTGAAGCACAGGAACCCACTCCCCCGGCACACCAATGGCGAGGTATTTCTCGTCTGCATCCTTCACCGCCTGCTTCTCAGGACGCATTTGCGGGAAGAAAAGCACGTCTTGAATGGAGGATTGGTTGGTCATGAACATCGTCAGACGGTCAATGCCCATACCCATGCCCGAACAAGTGGGCATGCCGTATTCGAGTGCACGGACAAAGTCCATGTCGATAAACATCGCTTCGTCGTCACCCTTTTCGCTCAACTTCAGTTGCTCCTGAAAGCGTTCTAACTGGTCGATCGGGTCGTTCAACTCCGAGTAGGCGTTACAAAGTTCCTTGCCGTTGACGAAGAGTTCGAAACGCTCCGTCAGCTCCGGATTCGAACGGTGACGCTTACACAGCGGCGACATCTCGCACGGATAGTCCGTGATAAACGTGGGTTGAATCAGGTGCTCCTCGCAGTATTGCCCAAAGATGGCATCGATCAACTTGCCTTTGCCCATCGTCTCGTCCACCTCGACATTGAGTCGCTTGCACGCCTCACGCAACTGCTCCTCACTCTGTCCCGTGATGTCATACCCGCTCTGCTCCTTAATGGCATCGGTCATGGTCAGCCGACGGAAAGGAGCCTTGAATGAAATTTCCCGGTCACCGATTTGCAGGGTCGTTGTGGGATTGGTTGCCAGCGCCACCTTTTCGAGCATCTGCTCGGTGAACTCCATCATCCAGATATAATCTTTGTAGGAGACATAGATCTCCATGACCGTAAATTCCGGGTTGTGGGTGCGATCCATGCCCTCGTTGCGGAAATTTTTGCCGAACTCATACACACCGTCGAAACCGCCAACGATCAGCTTTTTCAGATACAACTCACTGGCAATCCGCAGATACTGATCCATGTCGAGCGAATTGTGATGGGTCGTGAACGGACGAGCCGAAGCACCGCCCGGAATGGGTTGCAGGATCGGGGTCTCCACCTCCACATAGCCACGCACATTGAAAAATTCGCGCATGGTGGCGACGATTTTTGCCCGTTTGACAAACACCTCACGCACCTGCGGGTTGACCACCAAATCAACGTAGCGTTGACGATAGCGCACCTCCGGATCGGTGAAGGCATCGAAGGTCTGACCGTCTTTCTCCTTCACGATCGGCAACGGACGGATCGACTTCGAGAGCACCGTGAACTGCCGACAATGGATCGACAACTCGCCCGTATTGGTGTGGAAAGCAAAGCCCTCAACGCCCACAAAATCACCAATATCCAGCAATTTCTTGAACACCGTATTGTAAAGCGTGGGATCACCCTCCGGGCAGATGTCGTCCCGACGAACATAGACCTGAATACGGCCTGTGTGATCCTGTATTTCGAAGAAAGCGGCACTACCCATGATGCGGCGGGTCATGATACGACCGGCAACACGAACCTGCTGAAAATTTTTCAGCTGCTCGTCAAAATGATCGGCGATCTCCTGTGCCGTTGCCGTCACTTCGTAGCGAGCAGCAGGATAGGGATCTATGCCGAGTTCGCGCAGTGCCTTGAGAGACTGTCGTCTGATTTGTTCTTGTTCACTGAGTTCGATACTCATATCGGATGTGTTTTTAATGATTTCGCGTTACAAAAGTAGTGAAAATTGAGCAACAGGCAAAATTATGTAATCTAAGAAGCTGTTAAAATTCAAGAATCTTAGTTTCATCAACAAATTTTAGACGCTGTTTGAAAAACAAGGATCGGATGGTTCGATCCTCGAATCTGCCGAGATGCCGCAATGTCGCAACATCGCAACCGGTCAGCCCAAACGCAGTGAAAAGTCTTGAAATCAGACCTTTCACTGCGTTTAGAAGGACAAATCGGCAATACCGATCTATTCGGCTTGCGTGGTGATGAGCAGTTCGCCCTGCTTGAGTGCGTCGTGCGCCACGAAGAAACCGTCAAGGGGCTGTTTATCTACGGTGATCCCCGTGATTTTAAGCCCTGTATTTTGCTTGCGGATGTTCCACTGCGTATCTTTATCGAGCGACACGGTCACCTTGTCGAACAACGGCACGGAGACAATGTAGTTCGCTTCCGCCGGCGAATAGGGATAGAGTCCCATGGCGTTAAACACATACCACGACGACATTTCGCCCGCATCATCCATGCCGGCCAGCGACAACCCCTCCTTGCCTATGCCATAGAAACGCTCCATGCAGGTATTGAGAATGTGTTGTGATTTCTCCTGCTTATCCACAAAATAGTAGAGATAGGGGAAACTATGATCCGGCTGGTTTCCATGGCAGTACTGTCCGATAAAGCCGGAGAGGTTATGCGCCTCATAGCCCTTCCACGGGATGGTAAAGAGCGAGTCAACCTTGATCTCGAACGCCTCTTTGCTACCATACAGACCAATCAGTCCCTCGGTGTCGTGGGGTGCAAAGAAAGCCGACTGCCACGCATTGGCCTCGCGGTACATATATTCATAGTAAGGATACTGCGTGTCGAAAGGTGTGACCCACTCGCCATTATCCAACCGACCACGCATAAGACCCGTCGAAGGGTCGAAGAGATTTTTGTAGTTGCCCGTGCGTTTCATCAGCATCGCATAGCTCGCCGTGTCGCCCAGCTCCTTTGCCACCAGAGCCACCGCATAGTCGTCGTAGGCATATTCGAGGGTCTTGGTCACCGAAGCTTTTGCCAAAGTCCATGTCTCGGGATTTTTAAGGTCCTTCTCCGCGATGTATCCCTTGGCCATGTACTCGTTCAAATAAGGACGGCAAGGACCTTCGACTGTGGCATTGCGCAGGATCAGGTTGTAGGCACGATGGATGTCGAAGCCGCGCAGCCCGCGCAAATAGGAACCCGACACAAAAGCCGATGCGTGGTCTCCGTGGAAGAAGGTGGGCATGAATCCCCGGATTTCGCCACGATCCGTGATAGAACTAATCACGTCAGCAGCCACCGTGGGTGAGAGCATGCCTAACAGCACCAGTTTATTGCGATAGTCGTCCCAAAACGAAGGATCGGTGTAGTAGCGGAAACCTTTGTTGACCACCTTACCCAAATCGTCGGTAAAGTCGCCGTTGTAGTCACTACGCAGTGCCGGCCAGAGGAAGGCGTGGTAGAGCGATGAGTAGAACAACCCGCGTTGCCGCTCCGTGCCGCCCGTCACCTCGATTTTCGACAGCAACGTCTCCCATGTATTGGTTGCCTCTTTGCGCACTTGGGCAAAATCTTTACCCAGCATTTCGTGCTCCAAATTCTCCTTGGCATTGGCGATGCTCACAAACGAAAAACCGATTTGCAACTCCAACGGCTGCTCGCCGGCAGCAAAACGGACAATCGAGATCACTTTCTTGTCCTGTCTGAGTGAATCTATGCCCTCGATCGGCGCGTTGGCGACAGCGTAGAAATACATCTTCTCGCCTGTTTGTTGGAATCCTTCGAAGACGTGATCGCCCTCTTGGGCGATGCTCCAGTCGCGCACACCCTCGTTGGAGGAGGTTAGATCGGCCAGCACTTTGCGCTCCGCACCGGCAGCATAAGTATATTTATGATAGGCACAACGCAACGTCGAGGTCACCTCGGCATTGATGCCGTAACGCTCCAGAAACACTTGGTAGTAGCCCACCGCCGCCGATTCGTTGGCATGACTGTAGCCCGAACGATAGTTGTCGGGAGTCACCTCACCCGTGACGGGCAGGATCGGAATGTGACAGAGGTTCCAGTGTCCTTTGCTGGTGTGAGCAATGGCATAGATAACGGTATCCTCATATTGATAACCCGAACCGCTGTGAAATTGCGTGACGGGGGTCACCTGCACCATAGCGTTGGGAAGCGACGAGCCCGGAAAGGTCTCGGCACCCCATGTACGGCGGGTGGGTGTGAATCCCAAGTCCACGCTATCCCACAAAGTCGCCGTACCCAAGAAGGGATTGACATACTCGGTGAGTGTCTTTTGGACAGGAGAACAACTTGTCGCTGCGACAAGCAGGCAGATCAAAAGTTTGAATTTAGACATAGTAGTAGTTTTAATAATAGGATTTTTAATAATAGGATGTGGACAAAATTAGTTTTTTTTATACGTGAGTGATACCACATATAAATCAAAAACCTATCTTTGTCGTGCAGGCAGACTACTCTTGCACAAAAACGGACATTACAGATGGAGGCATGGCTCGAAACAGTGATTGAATCCTTCGTTGCATGGGGATATTGGGGGCTTTTTATCTCGGCATTCGTTGCCGGGAGTGTCCTCCCCTTCAGCTCGGAGGTGGTGATGGTTGTGCTTGTCCGCATGGGACTCAACCCCGGGCTCTGCATCCTCGCCGCCACCTTGGGCAACACCGCGGGCGGCATGACCTGCTACTGGATCGGGCATCTTGGCAACACAAAATGGATCAACAAATTGGGTGTCAACGATCAGAAATTAGCAAAAGCCGAACATTTTCTGCACGGACGCGGAGCTCTCATGGGCTTCTTCGCATTCCTGCCTTACATAGGCGAGGCAATCGCTATCGGACTGGGATTGATGCGCAGCAACCTCTATCTGACAATGGGCTCGATGTTTATCGGCAAATTGCTGCGCTACGTTGCTATCTATGCCGCCTTCCAAGGTGCCGCATCGCTATTTTAAGTTGATTTTGTGGCTCATTTTTTGACAACCAACCAACTATGAAGACTTTTTTTCTCTATCTCGTTTTTTTAATGGGGCTAACCGGCTCCGCAAATGCACAACAACACATGAAAACATTGACACCCGAAGAACGCCGAGTGATCGTGGACAAGGGCACAGAACGCCCATTCAGCGGTCAATACTACAATTTCGATGAGGAGGGCATCTATCGCTGCCGCCAATGCGGAGCCCCGCTCTACCGCTCTGCCGACAAATTCGATGCCGGCTGCGGCTGGCCAAGTTTCGATGAGGAGATCCCAAAGGCTGTGCGACGCACACTCGATGCCGACGGGAAACGCACAGAGATCACCTGCACCAAATGCGGCGCACACTTGGGGCACGTCTTCACGGGTGAACAGCTGACAGCAAAGAATACCCGTCACTGCGTCAACTCCGTATCGCTGTCCTTCGAGGGCGCAAAAAAGGACACCGACAAATCGGCACCGGCCACCACCGAGATCGCCCTATTCGCAGGCGGCTGCTTCTGGGGAGTGGAATATCGTCTGGCAAAACTGAATGGGGTGATCCATGTCGAATCGGGTTACACCGGGGGACAGATGGAAAATCCGACTTACGAAGACGTTTGCAGCCACAAAACAGGACATGCCGAGGCTGTGCGGGTGACATTTGACCCGACAAAAGTCTCCTTCGAAACACTCGCCAAACTATTCTTCGAAATTCACGACCCCACACAGATCAACGGGCAAGGACCCGACATCGGCAATCAATATCGTTCCGAGGTGTTCTACACCACGCCCACACAAAAGCAAGTCACGGAAAAACTCATCGGGCTCCTGCGCCTGAAGGGCTACGACGTAGTGACAAAAGTAACCCCCGCCACCCACTTCTGGCCGGCAGAGGGATACCATCAAGATTATTACACGCGGAAGGGGACGCTACCTTACTGTCACAGTTACACCAAGCGATTTTAAGAGCTGAGCTGATTAGTCAGCCGAAAAGAACAAGATTAATAAATTTAAAACAGCTTCTTAGTGTTCGATTTTCACCACGTTAAATTTTTGATCGAACGTCAATTCAAGCCCGCTATGGAGTTGTACTTCATAGCCACGTTTTTTCCGTTCAATCTTCAATATCGACATAGTTGGATGATTCTCAGCCACATAAGTTCGAATCAAATCGGGGATGATGGCATGAGGGACTACCGAATGCTTGCAATTCACCTCTGTCCACATTCCGTCTTTGGCAAAGTCAATTTCATCCCCATTGATAAATCCAACCTCATAACTCTTACTAAAAACACCGTCATCTTCCGTGAGGTAAGCAATTTTCATGTCTGGGAAATGCAGAGAAAGAAGTTGTCGCGCAACATCCGGCAGTTGCTTCAATTGAATCGGACGATCCTCGCCCGTACATGCCGACACGCCGACAATCATAAAACAGATAAGTAAAGCCAATAACTTTTTCATAATCAATGTTGTTTTAGTTTTCAATAAATAGGATACAAATATGGCTCCATCTTGCGCGCGGGACAACAAAAGAGTTTGCAAAAGTTGACCTCAGGCGGTATTTCTTGTTAGTGGATCAATTTATCCCGATCGCAAAGGCATTGAAAACACACGATCCTCGAGCCTGTCGAGAGGTCGCAAAGGTCACTTGATGTGTTGTCTTTGCGA
>JAVXCD010000086.1:0-7553 GCA_036659655.1 Alistipes sp. | reverse complement strand
GTTGTCTTTGCGACCTCTCGACAAGCTCGAGGATCGATTTTTTTGCCCTGCTCTGTTCTGCTTTTTTGTCCGTCGGATGTTCTTTGATTCTTTCTCCAAAGAAAGAATAGAGAGAAAAAGATTTTTATCGTCGGTTCTCCGGAGAGCCGACAGAAGAGCGTCATTCTGTTTTGGGTGTTCTCTTCATTTTAGCTAAAATTTATTGTGAATTTATCTCTTTGATTATGATGTAAATACAACTAAAATTCAGGAGAAAAGCAAGTGCATATAAAAAGGACAAACATGCGCAAACGGCTTAAATTATAGACCGTCTGCTCAAGCCTGTCCTCTTAAAATGAATGAGGCTACTCTTTAAGCAGTTGATTATATGCACTCTCTGCTTCCATTAAAGTCAAATAGTGCTTATGTCTGATATATTCCTTATCAATTAACCGCCCAATGAAATATTCTCCCTTATACCAAATTATCGCATATATGCCATTGCACTCTAATACTTCTTGATGGCAAATGGATTCGTACTCGGACGTCATTAATGCAATGCCTTATTTAGTCTATCGCAATCTGCTCTAATTTTGTCTTTCACATCTGCCATACAAGCTTTAAATGCTTCAAGCGCCGATTTGTGTTTTGCATTTGCAGCAGAATATCCGTAGTATAAAGCAACATATCGCTTGTCTGCATAGTATTCTGATGTATAGCTTCCGACAAGGTTTTTATTGCTGTCATAAATGTCAACCCTTACACAAAAAGCTGATTGAGCTTTTTTGCTCGGCATACCGAATAAATAAGGGATGCCAAAAAATGGATATGCTCCTATCCAACGCATTCCAATGCGAGTATTGCTATAGCCATTGACAATTTGGCATGTTATATATCCTTTTCTTGTGCCATATTGTTGACAAATATTTGTCGTGGCATCTTTTTCAAAATAGTTTGTTAGGTCTTGAATTGCTGGGTCACGATAGGTTGTTGTATTAGAATAACCATTATTAAACGACATGCCTGTTGTGCCTAGAACATGGTGAGTGCTGTAGGATGAACCTGTTGAACTTGACGATGCAATTCCAAACACATTCTCTAGACTTTGTATATCCATCATTGGAGCTAATGGTGGAAGTGGCTGGGAATGATTGTCTTTCAATGGTTCGGACTCATTCATGTAGAGTGTTGCGCATCCGACAAATGCAGTCATTGCAAACGTTGCAATAACGAAAAGTAACAACTTTTTCATAGTTGTAATAAGTTTAGTTTGCCGCTCTTGCACCTTTGCGACGGTTAATAGTTGGATTTTAAGAAACAGAAAGCGTGGTGCTGAAAACTCATTTCACTAGAGTAGGTCGTAGGAAACCTCGAAGATAAAATAAGCAACAGCCCCACGCAATAGAGCACAGCACAAGAAGTGCTAATGCAATATTGACGCGAGAAGATGTTGGCTCACTCCCTCTTCTTAATGAATTTCCTACGTTCACTCTAAAGGAATAAACTTACACTTTCCGTGTTTGTCAGTATGTCCTACAAATATAGGAAACAAATTTGGATTATGCAATACCAACATCTTTTTAGGGCTGTTGCAGATCCAAAGTTCTGAAAAACAAAGTTCTCCTGCAATAGTTTGACCAATGGATTCAAAACTTTGTTCTTCGTAAATTGGAATAGATGCCTTTGTTGTTAGGCCTGCGTGTTGTCGAGAATGGCGTATTACAATTATATATTGTATTTAATTATCGGGTTTTCGTCTGCTGCAAACTGAAATACTCACCCGATCCTCGAGCTTGTCGAGAGGTCGCAAGGTACACGGTGCTGATTGCCTTTGCGACCTCTCGACAGGCTCGAGGATCGGGAACTGTGTACCTTGCGACCTCTCGACAGGCTCGAGGATCGAAAACAAACAGGCGACCTCTCGACAAGCTCGAGGATCGAAAACAAACAGGCGACCTCTCGACAAGCTCGAGGATCGAAAACAAACAGGCGACCTCTCGACAGGCTCGAGGATCGTGAACGTTTCCTGCTTGATCGAATTTTTCGGCATGCTTCGCACCACCCCGCATCTCACAAAATAGGTGCTCAACAGGGTATAACACAATGCACGTCTCTCGATAAGATCGAGAGACGTGCATTGGTGAAGATTAATGTGGAAGCAACGGGTCGTTAGAACGGCAGGTCATCGACCTCCGTGGAGGCAGCACCGTATTGCGGAGCATCACCGATGGGGGGCAGATCCACAGCCGGAGCTGCGGGTGTAGCAGCCTGCGCGTCTTTGGATTGTATGCGCCACTCGCGCACATCCGTGTACCATTTGCCGTTATACTCGCGGGATTCGATGTTGACCGATACGGTATAGGTTGCACCCTCCCGTAATTTTGCAGCATCTTCGGATTTGTTGAAAAAAGTTACGCAGATTTTGCGCGAAAAAGTACCTTCCGGCACTTCGAAGACTACGTCTTGACGTTGCCACTCGCCACGTGCCGATGTTCCCTTGGTGACGGGCAATATTTTGTAGACTGTTCCTTCAAATTCCATATTATTTACATTTAAAAGTTTCTTTCTGCAAAGATAATTATTTTATTGCAAACCAGCACAACTTTTGAGATTCTATGTGGATGCGCAGCGATTTGGAATAAGGCCGCAACTTTTTGGCAAGGGGGATGAAAATATTTTTTATTGTTTTGAAACAACCTGTTTATTTAATACTTACATTTGCGGCGAAAAAACAGACACTTCTGTTAATTAATTTGAAACAGTTATGAGAAAACTAAGTTACCTTTTTATTTTATGTCTGGTGTCTTTGACATCCTGTGTCAGCCGCAATACTGCGGATCAATTGCAAAATCAGCGGGATTCGCTGGCGATGGTCGTGAATAACAAAGACTCACTCATCGGTGAGGTCTTTTCTGCGATCAACGCGATTTCCGAGAATCTCTCTGCAATCAAGACACGGGAGAATATCCTCACCGTGACGGGCAGTGACGACGTGGCAAAACGCCCCGCCGAGCAGATCAATGACGACATCAACGCCATCGATCAGTTGTTGCAGGAAAATCGTGCCAA
The DNA here is from genome assembly GCA_036659655.1 of Alistipes sp. Lineage (GTDB taxonomy): Bacteria > Bacteroidota > Bacteroidia > Bacteroidales > Rikenellaceae > Alistipes. The sequence goes on along the minus strand of JAVXCD010000086.1, from coordinate 4,505 downwards.
GATTGCTGCGATGGAGCGTTCGGCAGCACAACTGCGCAAGGCAAATGTGAAGATCAAAGGGTTGGAGAAGATGATTTCCAACTTAAACAGCCAACTTTCAACCAAGGACGGGGAGATCGCCCAGTTGAAAAGTAACCTGTCGCAATTGGGTGTAGAGGTGAACACGCTCCACGAGAAAGTTGCTGAGCAGACCACGCAGGTCGAGCACTTGAGTGCCGACAAGAGTTCGCTCGAATCGGAGGTGCAGCACAAAACGACACAATTGCACACGGTGTACTACATCATCGGTTCGCAGAAGGAGTTGCTCAATGCGCAGATCGTTCACAAAAGCGGATTTATCGGACGCACGCTTGCGGTTGACAAAAACCGCAGCCTGGACAGCTTCACGCAGGCTGATACCCGTTTCCTAACGGAGTTGCCGATCGGACACAAGAACATCACCATCGTCACCTCGCACCCCGAAGGCTCCTATCAGTTGGTAGAGGGTGAGGGCAAGGTCATCAAGTCGCTCGTCATCAAAGATGCCGATCAGTTCTGGTCAACCTCCAAGATTCTGGTGGTCAGCTACAAGTAGATCGCTGATTTACCCAACACAAGCGAGGGCTCAATGTAAATTGAGCCCTCGCTTGTGTTGGGTAAATACCTAATTTTTAGAAACTGTTTGAATTTGTTGCCGAAGTTATTTACATAAATTCTGTCGTCTCTCGGCAAATCAAGCAAGCTTGTTTGCGCTCGCTCCTAAGAATTTTGAGAGGTATTTTTGTTCCTGTTTTTGTTCTATAAATCCGATTTTAGCGAGCTAAATGAGGATTTATCTTCTTAGAACCGATAGATGCCGCCAATGCTGATGATGACCGGATTAGGGCGTTCATTGTCGAACACCGGCTGCCATTTCAGACCGGCCGAGATGTCCCAATTGCGTGTCACCGTGTAGTCCACGCCGCCGCCGACATTCATACCCACAGCCCACTTGCCGATGTCGTTTGCGCTGAGACCCAGCAACGGGTAGAGCTTCCATTTGTCTGCCACCTTGAAGAGATACTGCACGTCGCAGTTGATGTCCACGGAGCAACCGTTGTGAAGCAGAGCCGTGATACCGGGCTCGATCCGCCACGTATCGGTGATGCTGTAACGTGCTGCCACACCAATACCCACGATCGTGCTGGTATTCGTGTAAATGCTCATTTTGGGCATGATGCCCCATCCGCCACGCTCCTGCGCTGCAACCGTCGACAAGGCAAAGAGGGCGATCACAAGTGTGAAAATAATTTTTTTCATCATTACAAATTGTTAAAATAATATTAATAAATAGTTTATGTTATTGTTCTTGAAATGCTTTCAGACCGCTTTTGAGGTAAGCAATGAAATTCTCGACACTCAAATCATAGCCGCGAGGCGGTACCAACACCTTGCCGTCGCGTCCCTGAATGATGTAGTAGGGCTGTGCATTCACCCCGTAGGTCTTGCGTGCATAGTAGGAGTTGATTTTGCCGAGGCTTTTCAGCACATTACCCGTCTCGGTTGTCACCCAGTCGCTTTCATCCAGCATCTTTTTGTCGTCCGAATAGAGTGCTACGATCACATAGTCGTTGCGTAGGATGTTGAGTACCTGCGGATCGGCCCACACGCGAGCTTCCATTTCGCGGCAATTCACACAGCCGTGTCCCGTAAAGTCAATAAAGAGGGGTTTGTTGATCTGTGCGGCATACTCCTCCCCCTCTTTCAGATTGAAAAAGCCGTTTAAGTTGTGGGGCAGGTGCAGGAAGTCACTGTACTTCGGTCTCTTCCCGTCGGCCGTGACCAGCAGCGGCGCACTCGCCGTCGCTGTGCCTCCGTCCGGTTCAGTGCCCAACACAAAATCCTGCGTGTGCATGGGTGGCAGGTAGCCGGAGATGCCCTTTAGCGGAGCACCCCACATGCCGGGGATGAGGTAGACCACAAAACTTAACGTGATGATGGAGAGAGCCAGACGACCCACTCCCAGCGTGGGTCTATCGCTGTCGTGTGCAAATTTCAACTTTCCTAATAAGTAAAAGCCCAGCAGGGTGAAGGTGACGATCCAGATAGCCAAATAGATCTCGCGGTCAAGCAACCCCCAGTGGTAAGTCTGATCGGCAATACTGAGAAATTTCAATCCCAGCGCTACCTCTATAAATCCCAGCACAACCTTCACCGAATTGAGCCAGCCGCCACTCTTAGGCATTTTCTTGAGCATCGAGGGGAAGAACGCGAAGAGGGTGAATGGCAGGGCAAAAGCCAGCGAGAATGCAAACATGGTGAGAATCGGATTCCAGAACTCACCCGATGTGGACTTGATGAGCACCGAACCCACAATGGGACCCGTGCAGGAGAACGACACCAGCACCAGCGTCAAGGCCATGAAGAAAATACCGGCCAAGCCTTTGCTATCAGCTTTGCTGTCGGTTTTATTGACCATCCAACTGGGCATTGTGATTTCAAACGCACCGAAGAAGGAGGCTGCAAAAACCATGAATACGATGAAGAACAGTACATTAGGCAACCAGTGTGTCGCCAGCCAATTGAAGATGTCGGCTGTCACGGCATCACCTCCCACCACGCGAGTGATCAGGATGATAGCCGCAATGGGCAGGGTGTAGAGCGCAACGATGAAGAATCCGTACATGAAGGCGCGGAAACGTCCGCGGGTCACTCCGCCTTCGCCTTTCATGAAGAACGATACGGTCATGGGCACCATCGGAAATACGCAGGGCGTGAGTAGCGCGGCAAAGCCCCACAGAATGGCCTCAATGATCACCGCCCAGAGTGTGCCACCTCCTGCGGCATCTTTTTGCGCCTCGACAACGGGCGCTGTCACCGCGGTCTGTGTGGTGTCGGAAGCTACTGTAATCTCTGTCGCAGAGGCTGTTGCCGTACTGTCAATGGTGATGGAAAAGGCTGTATCTTCAGGAGGCATGCAACTGTTGTCGTTGCAGATCATCCATTCGGCCGTACCTTTCACAAGCGCCTTGGCCGCCTGCAACTTCACCTGTTGCACAAAGCGAACCTTGCCGGCATAGGTGCCGATCTCCATGTTGAAGGTTTTGTCGTGATGGCGATCAGGTTTTGTCTGCGGTGTAACCGTACCCACGAGCGAGGCTCCCGCATCGGGGGTGAAGACGATAAGGGTTGCATTAGGTCCACCTAAATCATAGGGACCTTGGTCATACATGTGAAATCCGTCGGGGATTTGCGCCTCCACAACGATCTGATAATTGTTGTTTCCAAGAGCGTTTACCGAAGTAGTCCATGTCACATTTTGTGCGAAAACACCTGTGCCACAGAATAATAATGCGATAAACAATGTGCCGAAATGAAGTAATTTTGTCATAGAGTATGATTTCCAAATATGATGCAAATATAGTTTTTTTTGACGGGGTAACAATATTTTTATTCGAATAAATTGCCGACCGGTCGATTAATGATTATATTTGTCTGATGATTCGTCTCTCTCTCATAATCGCCACCTACAACCGTGCCGTGCCGTTATTGACGGCCTTGCAGTCTGTCGTGGAGCAGAGTGCACCTCCTCTCACGTGGGAGTGTGTGGTGGTCAACAACAACTCTCAAGACGACACTGTGGCGCGCTTCGCGGCTTTTGCAGCCCAGCACCCTACCTGCCAATTACGACTGGTCACCGAGACGAATCAAGGGCTTTCCTATGCTCGCAATCGCGGTATCACAGAGAGCGTCGGTGCGTATATCGCCATCATCGACGACGACGAACGCATTAATCCCGAATTTATAGCCTCCTACATCGCCTTCTTTGATGCCCATCCCGCTGTTGCCTCTGCCGGTGGGCGAATCATCCCCAGCTATCCCGGTGGATGCCCCGATTGGATGTCGAAATACACTGAGAAACCCATTGCCAACCCCATTGATTGGGGCACAAACGTGCGAGACTTTCCCGCAGGACACATCCCCGGAGGAGGTAACATGGCTTTGCGACGTACTGTGGTCGAAAAACATGGGGCTTTCAACCCGCTGCTGGGCCGTGTGGGCACCAAATTAATCGGTGGCGAGGAGAGTGACCTTTTCGAACGTCTATCCAAACTTGGCGAGCGGTGTGGCTATGTTCCCACAGCCATAATGTGGCACATTATTCCGCCCGAAAAACTTACGACGGACTATTTCGATCGGCTTTGTTTTAATATAGGTGTCAGCCAACTCACCCGTGCAGCCCTAAATCACCATCACATACGGCTGGTGTTTTTGGAGTGGCTCAAATGGTTTGCAACCGCGGCTCTCTGCGTCGTCTACCTACTGCGGCTTCAACCGCAAAAGAGTGCCTATCTGTTGCGTATGCGTATGAAAATCTCGCAGGGTATCTTCTCCGCATTGACTGCGAAGGATCTGTAACGGCGATTTCCGGTTTAGAATGTAATAAAATAAGGCATTTTTTCATATTTTATCACTTTTTCTTTGGAGAATCAAAATCAGGTGTTATCTTTGCACCACTAAATACAAAGGGTGGATTCATCTAAGGG
>JAVXCD010000085.1:0-7601 GCA_036659655.1 Alistipes sp. | reverse complement strand
CTTCGGGGACAAATTCAAACAGCTTCTAAGTGGTACGACTTGTTCCAGTGGGCTTCAATGGCGAGGATTAGGTCTCGCAAGCTTTCGCTTTTGGCGAGTTGTCCGAACATCATCACAAGGAGTTGATTCCAACAAGTGAACGACTTAATGTATCTGTCACCCTGATATTTACGGGCAAGATAATTAAATTTCAATCATTTAGAAAAGCTTTCTCGGATTTTTAGTGGACACTAATGATCTGTTTTTTATTCTGTGAAAATCTTCATCCTGCACTCAGCGATCAACTCGTCGTCCACACGACTTACCACCGCGATCAGCGCAATATTCATCACTGTTTCCAACACCTCGACCATCGTTGTTATCTGCTCCCCAATGCGGGGCAGACGCCCGAACGAGGCGTTGTTCACCGAGCCGATGAATCCGAGTCGAACCTGCTCTCCGCGGCTTATGGCCAGATATCCCGCACGCGCGGCGGCCGACTGAGCCATGTGTTCGAGCAGTCCCGCCTCCGAGAGGTGGTCGTCATCGAGCAGCAGGTTGTCCTGCCGCACGGTCAGCCCGCACAGGGCGCGCATGCCCTCGATTCCGTAGAATTCGTCGACCTCGACAATCGGGGGGCGTTGGGGAATGAGGTGCAGAATGGTCTGCCTGTTGTAGAGGGGCTTCACGGCACTGTTGTTATTTGAGACGGCACTGCATAATGCTGTGTCCGAATCCGAGTCCGTCGTGGAACTGCTCAACGACCAGTCCTGCGTTGTTCACGCAACGCTCCATATCGCCCGAATAGTACATCTTGCTGTTGCCGTTGGCTAAGGCGGTGAAGTAGACCGAAGTTTGCGCCAGAACGAACGATGCCGTTGGGTATTGCTGACGATCCCAGAACGTCTCCATGATGTAGAGTTTTGCGTCGGATGACATCGCGGCTGCGGCACGGGTCAGGATCGAGACAACCTCGTCTTCCGAGAAGCAGTCGAGGAACTGGCTCATCCACACGGCGTCGAACCCTTGCGGGAAGCGCGTCGCGTTGTCGAGCAGATCGGCTCCGTGGCCGTCGATGCGTTCTGCGCCGGGAACTCCGGCGACGGCTCTGCGCATCATCTCCAGCTGCAACGGCAGGTCCATAATCGTAACCCGCACATCAGGGTCGTAGTCTATGCACTTTAGTGCCCAGCGTCCGGTGTTACCCCCCACGTCGAGCAGCGTGCGGGGGTGCGTCGAGAAGACGATGCGCAGAGCCTCCTCGAACGAGTTGTCGGAGTAGAAATGGTCGAATCCGAACCAGCTCTGCTGCACTTCGGGTGCGAGCTGTGAAAGCCCTTCGTAAATAGTTTTCCATGCCCCCAGGCGCTTCAGACCCTCGGGTTTTCCGTTGCGCAGGGACGCTTCGAGGTCGAATAGACCCAGGTAGTTCACGTCGTGGTTGAAGTTGATATTGGCCTTCGACATCGGGTCGTTAAGCAAGAACCACCCAGTTTTGGCTAACACGAAGCGGTCGTTCTGCACAAGGATCGTCTGCGCCGTGAGCGACGATTCGATCAGGATCTGCACCGCATAACTGCTCAGGCCCGTGTGCTCAGCGATCTGCTCCATCGTCACGCCCTCCGTGTTGTTGGAAAGCAGTTCGAAAATGCCGAAGCGGATCATCAGACGCGAGATCTGGAAGGTGATCGGTCCCCACGCGATCTCTTGCGCACGCTGTTGAGCCTCGCGCGCCGAGAACTGCTCTTCGGAGTAGATTGTATGTTGTGGTTCGGGTAGTTTCATCGGTTAATTCCAGAATTTATAAAAGTTAAACCATTGTGTGTTTTTGCGGCGCACCTCCTCTTCCAACAGCGGGACAAATGCCTTGAAACACCTCGTTCCGTCGCGTCGTCCGCTCGTCACAGGTTTGACGGTAAAGAACCGAAAACGGTATGTGCGGCGACGCTCCCGAGTTGCGAAGTAGAAGATCACGGGGATCTGCATCCGCTCGGCGATTAAGAAAGGCCCTTGCGGAAACCGAGCCGGGCGTCCCAGAAAATCGGACTCGAAAGTACGGTGACCATCCAGAAATCGGTCACCCATAAAACTCACGCACTCGTTGCGGTCGAGTGCAGCTTTTATATCGAGGATGCTGGCCAACGGATCGTCGCCGACGGGGATCACCTGTACAACCATCCGTTGTCCGAAACGGTCGAGGGCTTCCTTTACCCGCCGATGCTCCGCATCGTACATCACCAGGTTGATGCGCTGGGCATATTTGCCGAAGAACTCCGCACCGATCGACGGCGTGCCGAAATGTGCGCTTATCATCACCAGACCCTGACCCTGCTCGAATAGCTGAAGGGTCTGCTCATAGTCCTCGAACTCGAACCGGAAGCGTTTCCCCAACCCGTTCTCCACGGCGACTCGGTCGATCAGCGTCTGTCCGAACAGGTAATAATGCCGCACAAGGCAGATGACGCTTGTGATCCGGCCTTTGTGCAACGTTCGACGGTAAAAGTCCCAGATCGCCGCGGTGGCTTTGGGAGCGCAGGGGATGAAATAGATCACCACAAACCCCAATAGGATGTAGGCAGCCCACAGGCCGACACGACGGATCAGAAAGATGAAGATTATGTAACCCGTGTATCCGCCGCGCGATTTGCCGCTCCAGCCCTCAGGATTTTGGCTCATCGAGCTTGGTGATGATCAGGTTGCAGAACTCCCCGAAGGTCTTTATACCGACAAAATCCGGTCCCATGAGTTTGATACCGAAATTTTGGTGGATGAGCACCACCACGTCGACCAGATCGAGACTGTCGAACCCGAACGTATCCTTGAGTGACGACGAGGGCATGATCTCGGCAACCTCGACCTCGAACTCCTCGGCCAGAAGTTTCGTGAGTTGCTCTACTATTTGTTCCTTTGAAGACATAGCTAAAAATCTATCTAAATTTACGAATGATCAATGTGGAGTTCGTTCCTCCGAATCCGAATGAGTTGGATAGGAAAACATCGAACTGCGTCGCAACGCGCTGCGCAGGGATATTTAGCCGTGACGAAAACTCATCGCCCTGCTCGTAGTTGAGGTTGGGCGCAATAAATCCGCCCTGCATCATCAACAGTGAGTAGATCACCTCGCTCGCCCCTGCCATCCACATCTCGTGTCCGGTCTGCGACTTGGTTGAGGTGACATAAGGTTTGTGGTTGCCGAATACGGCGTCGAGCGCCTGAGCTTCGTTCGAGTCGCCGAGGGGCGTCGAAGTGGCATGGGCGTTGACATAGCCGATCTGTTCGACCCCAATGCCCGCATCGGCGATGGCGCGTCGGAGCGAGCGGGAAGGCCCCTCTACGTTGGGGACGGAGATGTGGTCGCCGTTCGACGAGAAGCCGTAGCCGGCGACCTCGGCGAGAATCGTCGCTCCGCGCTTTACAGCCGACTCGTAGCTCTCAACGATGAGTGTTGCCGCACCACCGCTGGGAACCAGTCCGTCGCGCGAGGTGTCGAACGGCCGCGAGGCCTTTGCGGGGTCGTCTTCCCTGATCGAGAAGGCCGACAACGCGTCGAAATTGGCGACCGAATAGTTGTTTGTCTCCTCACAGCCGCCGCAGATCACGCACTCCTGCAATCCGTTGCGGATCAACAGCGTTGCAAGGCCGATGGCGTGCGAGCTGCTGGCGCAGGCTCCCGAAATGGTGAGATTCACACCCTTGAGGTTAAAGATCACCGCGAGGTTCATGGTGACTGTCGAATTCATCGACTGGAAGATGTTCCCAGAGCCGATCATCGCGGTGTCCTGTGTCTGGCGAACCTTGTCGATACCCTCGACTACGGCCGCGGCACTGCTGTCGTTTCCGTAGAGAATCCCCACCTCGTTTTGGACGAGGTACTCGACCGAAATCCCTGCTTGTTCGAGTGCTTCGAGCGTGGCGATGTAGGCGTACTGCCCCTCTTCGGACAGGCAGAGACGCTGACGCCGATCGAGCTTCCCTTTGAGGTCGGGCTGGGGCAGGATACCCGAAAGTGCCGACCGATAGCCGAACTCATGCCTTCCTGGGACGATTCCGATACCCGAACGGCCATTATAAAGCGAATCGGAGACGGCCTCTTTACCCTCTCCGATGCAGGAGTAGATACCCATGCCTGTGATAACGACGCGTCTTTCCATCAGTATATTCCTCCATTTATCGAGATTACTTCGCCTGTGATGTAGGCCGCCTTGTCTGATACAAGGAATGCCACCAACTCGGCGACCTCCTCCGGCTTGCCGAAGCGTCCGGCAGGTATCTGGGGACAAATTACGCCCTGATCCAAATCGGCAGTCATGTCGGTATCAATAAACCCCGGCGCAATGGCATTAACCGTAATGCTTCGTTTGGCAACCTCCTGTGCGAGAGCCTTCGTGGCTGCGATCACGCCCCCTTTTGCCGCCGAATAGTTTGTTTGTCCGGGCAGACCTTTCAATCCCGACAGCGAAACGATGTTGATAATGCGTCCGTGGCGCTTGGTCAGCATCGGTTGCAAAAGAGGCTGTGTGACGTGATAAAATCCACCGAGCGAGATGGCGATCACCTGCATCCAGTCTGGCGACGGCATCCATACCATGAGGTTATCGCGGCGAATGCCGGCATTGTTGACCACCACTTCGATGAACGCTTCGGGGTGTGCCGTCGACCACGCTGCGAGCGCACTCCTGACGGCGGCCTCATCTGCTACGTCGAATTTGCATAGTTCGCCGTCGGAGCCGCAAGCCCGTACCGCCGCGAGCGTCAACTCCGCCTCGACGTCGTCAGAGCGGTAGTTCACCAACAGGTAATACCCTTCGGCGGCAAGTTTCTCGCAGATGGCTCGTCCGATTCCGCGCGAGCCACCCGTGACAAGTGCGTATTTCGTCATAGTTCAATCGTATTTTGTTTGAGGTAATCGGTCATCCTCGCAATGTCGCGGTACTTGGGTGTATCCTCTCGGAATACAGGAAAGAACGCCCTGATTTCGTTGTAAATACTGCGAGAAGCAGGAGCCAACCGTTCGGCAGCATCGAGGCAGTCGACGGCCTGCACAATCGCCATAAAGTGAATCGCCAGCACCTGATAACCGTTCTCTACAACCGTGCGGGCGATGAGTGCCGAGTTTGTGCCCATGCTGACGATATCCTGATTGTCGTTGTTGTTGGGAATGCTGTGGATGTAGTTGGGCATCGACAGGGTCTGGCATTCGGCCGTGGTCGAGGTGGCTGTAAACTGCGATGCTTGCAGCCCGTAGTTCAGCCCCAGTTCGCCCATGTTGACGAATGGTGGCAGGATGCCGTTGATGCGGTCATGGAACAGATAGTTGAGCTGTCGCTCGGCCAGCATCGTGAGTTTGGTGACGGCGATTTTGAGCTTGTCCATCTCGAACGACACGTAGTCGCCGTGGAAGTTTCCGCCGTGATAGATGTTCCCTGCTGCCGGGTTGATGATTGGATTATCGCAGGCCGAGTTCATCTCGCCGACGATGACGCACTCCGCATTTTCGAGTGTGTCGTATACGGGTCCCAATACCTGCGGCACGCAGCGTAGTGAATAATAGGGCTGCACTTTGTGCTTGAAGACGGCTTCGTCTTTGTGCGCACCGTCATACAGCTCAGCCTGGCGGTCGCGCATGCTGTGGCTGCCATCGAGCCATTTGCGCATGAATGCGGCGATGACCTGCTGCCCTTTGTGGTGTTTGACGGCATTGATCTGCTCGGAGAGAAAATCGTCGAAGGATCCGGCGATCTCATTAACGATGGCGGATGCGACGCCTGCCCAGGCCAGTAATCGTTTAGCGGCGATGAGATTGTTTAGCCCTATTCCCGTCATTACCGACGTGCCGTTGGTGATGCACAGACCCTCGCGAATGTAGATTGACATGGGTTGCAGTTTTTCTTCCTGCAACACATCGCAGGCCGAACGCCATTGGCCTCGGTAATGCACCTCTCCTTCGCCGATAAGTGCGAGTGCCAAATGGGCCAATTGCACAAGATCGCCGCTTGCCCCCACAGAACCGTGACGCGGGATCATCGGATAGATCCCGCGGTTGAGAAATTTGACAAGCAGGTCGACGACCGAGATATGAATACCCGAATATCCCTGTACAAGCGTCCCAAGCCGGGCAACGATCGTAGCGCGGACATCAGTGTCACACAAGGGCTCTCCGGCTCCGGTGGCGTGGCTGCGAATGATGTTGTATTGCAGCTCGGAAAGGTGTTGGTCGCTGATCCGCCATTGCGCCATCGGCCCAAATCCGGTATTGATACCGTAAATGATCTTCTCGGCGGCAAAACTTTTCAGAAAGTTGTAACATACCTCGATCCTTTTGCGCGCAGCATCGGCCAGAGAGAGCGGTTCTCCCTGAAAAACTATTCGTTCAACCTCTTGTAGAGAAAGCTGTGAATCGTAGATTACCATAATCGGCTGTTTAAACCCTATTTGAGCTTATAATATTTCTTCATAGCAAGAGCAAGTGAATTGGCCCAGTAGTTACGCAGCCCGAATCCACCGGGCTTCCCTTCGGCTAATATACACCTTGTCACTTTGCGTGATGCAATGTCAAAACTCACGAAATAGTAACTGCCACGGTCCCTCGATTTGTCGAGTATATTGGCAATGATGACAATCCCCGTGCCCTCCTTCTGCGGAAGTTCATAGTTAGCGATTTGTGTGTCAATCTGCTTGCGGCAGTCGTAATTGGCGTCGTTGGTCAGCAGGGTGTGGCTGTTGGTTTGAGCTGTGTCAAAAGCTTTGTTCATTGCTTTTTGAGCAACATCAAGCTCTTGGCTGGCAATGGGCTGCCGCGTATATTTTGCGACGTTGAATTTCTCTCCCTGCGAGATGAACAGGTCGTTGATTCGTTCGAATGCCTGCACAAATGCGGCATCAGGCTCGCCTGCACCACGAACTTTCACCTGCGAAAAATCAACTCCGTAGAATATGGCCGATGTCTGAGCAAAGCTGTTCGTTGAGCAAATTGCTGTCAGAAAGAGAAAAAATAACAGTTTTTTCATGGTCGAAATTTTTTATAAAGATAAAAAAATACTTCTATATACCTGTTGTTTAAATTAAATATATTTAGTTTTTCGATAGATTTAGCAGAAAAAGTTATATAACATATTGATATTTAGTAATTTATCGGCGTACAGAACAATAAAATACATCACAACTTCTGCACAATTTGAAGACAAATTTCGTCAAAATTTTGGAATAAATAAAGCCTTTTGCTCAAAAAATGGTCAATAGTCAAGGAACTATCACCCGTTGCGGTGTCGTACCCAAGTTCTCCGACTTGAAGGTTATCGCCTTGTCATAGTGTTTTACCCCCATAATGGTTAAAGTTAAGTTTTTTTATGTCCCAACCTACTGTGCGGGTAAAGTTAGGTATTCCAACTGCGCTCTGCAAGACACAACACACGATCCTCGAGCCTATCCAGAGGTCGCAAAGACTTTGAAACCACAATTCACGATCCTCGAGCTTGTCGAGAGGTCGCAAAGACTTTGAAACCACAATTCACGATCCTCGAGCTTGTCGAGAGGTCGCAAAGACTTTGAAAACACAATGCACGATCCTCGAGCTTGTCGAGAGGTCGCAAAGGTATACAGTGCAAGCCCCCCCCCACGATCCT
>JAVXCD010000084.1:1750-7784 GCA_036659655.1 Alistipes sp. | reverse complement strand
CTTTGCGACCTCTCGACAAGCTCGAGGATCGTACGTTTGGACAGGAACTGGAAAATTAAAAAAATAGCATCTTCCCGAAATTCATGTTCCTATTTTTGCGTTGCATCCAGATTGGCCTTGGTCTTCTGAGCCTTCACATCCGCTTGTTTAGGCAGGACGGTCACTTTCATCTTTGCAAAGCCGGCAACAAGGGTTTTGATATTGGTTTTCTCCCCATCATAGACCACCGTCACCTCTTTGGCAGGCACATCCACTGTCACGTCCTTCACGCCCTTTCCGAGCAGCGGAACGTTATTCATAATTTTTTGGGCGCAATGATCACAATCAATGTCGGCCGAAAATACCGTTGTTGTGGTATTTTTCTTGTTTGTGTCAGACGTTGCGGCCGTGCAGACACCGGCAGTCAGGACTGCCATCAGGCAAAACAATACAATTTTTTTCATCTTTATTTATGTTTAGTATAGGTTAAATCGCAGACCGGCATAGAATTTACGCCCCATCAGAGGGCCCCACACCGCCGATGAGTTGAAGCCCGACGAGAAAGGAGTTCCCGCATGGAGAATCGGATCATGTTGCATGTAGTTGCCGATATTCTCGCAGCCAATGTAGATGTCAAATTTACCCACCTTGCGGCTCACCTGCGCGAAAAACACGGGATAGCGAGGCGAAAACCGGGTATCGGACAACACACCCGTTTGGGTCGGAATACGACTCGGCCCGTTGAGCTGAGCCGTTACATCGAACACCCAGCGACGGAATTTGGTGGCATACTGCACATTGAGCAGCGTTTTATACTCACTCACCAACGGACGCTCCACCTCCACACGTGTGCCATCGGTGCGGTTAACGGTCATCAGCGAATTGGTGTAACGGAACGTCGCAAAAATATCGAGTCGCTCGACAGGTGTCCACGAGAAATCGACTTGAAACGTGTCGGTATAAGAGCGTCCATCGGTATTATAAAGATGGATATTGTCGGCATCCATCTCCTGATCGGCAATCACCTGATTGTAGAATTGGGTGCGGAAGTAGTCGAAACTCAGTGTCGCAGCATCGGCCTGCACCAAATTGAACGTCTGCGTCAGGCTGCCGCCAAAAGTCAAAGCCTTCTCCATGCGGTTGAAGTGCGAGAAATCTCCATCACCGTCGAAGACGATCCGGCGACCGGTTGCCAAAATGCCGATGTTGTCGGTGATGACGTTGGTCGAACGATAACCCATACCCGCCGAGGCTCGCAAGGTGGTAGAGGGGGTGATGTTCCACTTCAGGTGACCGCGCGGCGTGACGTAGTACTTGTCGTAATAGGAGTTGTAGTCGCCTCGAATACCGGCCACCAGCGAGAGCTTATCTTTGATAGCATACGTGTATTCGGCATAGAGTCCCACCTCGTTTTCATCGCGGTCAAAAGCGTAATTATTCGTGTTTTTCAGCCACGGCGTAGGGTTCAGCAGACTCTCGCGGAAAGACGACAGGTGTGCCGAAGTCCCCACAATCAGCGACGAGCGATAGGTGAAATAATGATTGTACATCAAGTTGAGCGACAAGGCGTTTTCGTTGCCTTGGTAGTCGTTGAGTCCAAAGTACGCATTTTCGTTGAAATGGTCGAAGTCGGCCACAAAAGCGATGTTCGAGCGCAACTCGCTCTGTTCGTCTTTGTCGTAGACCGATGGCCCGACGGGTGTGCCTATTTTGAAGTAGCCGTTCGCTCCGCGGTTGCGGATATGCGAGCCGTAGGCCGTACCGGGTTTGTCCCAGTTGTGCATCATTTCGTCGCGCATCGACTTCTTGTAGTCGAGCATACCACCCAACCGATTCTCCTGCACGTACTTGAAACCCCAGCGAACCTGCGTGCCGTTGTCGGCCGCATAGAGCCATTTGTTCGCCACATTGAACTGGTCAGCCTTCGGAAGATCACGGAAACCATCGTCGTTGTGATCCATCTTGCGGACATCGTTGTCCAGCGAGCCGTGGAGTAGCAGCACCGTGGAGAGTTTTTTGTTCTTCGAGACAGGCAACGCCGTCGAGATATTCGCCTCCGTACGCAACTCGTCGTCGAGGTAGAGATTCACAAACAGCCGTTCATCGTCGGTGGGCTTGCGGTGTTCGAGGTTGATCTGACCCGTGATGGCCTCATGACCCGCCGTCACCGACGAAACACCCTTCGACACCTGAATCGAGTTCAACCACATACCGGGTGTGTAACTCAGTCCGTAAGGCGAACTCAGCCCGCGCATGATCGGACGGTTCTCATCGAGAATCTGCGTATAGGTTCCAGCCAAGCCGAGCATCTTGATCTGACGGGCTCCGGAGATGGCATCACTATACCCCACCGTCACCGAGGCCGAGTTTTCGAAACTCTCGGCGAGGTTGCAGCAGGCCATCTTGCAGAGACCGGCAAAGGAGATCATCTCGCCCTTCATGATGCCGTCACGCTTCACATAATTGCCGCTCAAATTGCCCTGAATCACCACATCATCGAGTTTGATGCCGTCCGAGTGTAGCACAAAGCGCACCGGCTCTGTGGCCGTAGTCACGCGTATCGAGTCGCTGTTGAATCCGATATAGGAGGCTATCAGCTTGTCGTAGCCTTTCACCCGGTGAATGGTAAACTCTCCCGCAACATTGGTACTCACTCCGACATTCGTCTCTGCCCAATAGACGGCAGCACCCAAAAGTGGTTGGTTGTCGGCATCCAACACGATGCCTTTGATCTCCTGCGCACGCGCAATTCCGCACACGGCAAAGAGTATAACAGATAGTACAACTATTTTCTTGATTTTCATCCTTATTCCTTTATTGGTAAAAAACTAATACGAAACGGTTTGCCGATTCGTCATGCAAAGTTTTATGCCAATACGGGAGGAGCGCGCAACCCCACGCACATCGTCCCGCTGCTCCGAACGGGCAGCACACAGCGTGCAAAGAGATTGTCTGAAACAGATGGGATATATGAATCGGAGACCACAAGTTGTGCCACCAATGCAATCGGCAGATCCACAACCGGGATGACTTTAGTGACCGATCTCTCGGTGTCCAACGACGAGGCGGTGTAGAGGATCTCCTCTGTGTCGTGGTGATCGTTGCAGCAGGGAGCCTTGAGAGCCGCCCCCGACGCAGCCGTGTGTGCGCAATGGTGACAACAGAAGTGAGCCGTATGCCCCTTCATCGACACACATTGACAGGTCAATACCGAATACGCCTGTCCGCCCACCGCAAAGAGGTAGACCGATAACAGAAGAATCGACAGAAACCGTTTTAATCGCATCGTTAGATCAAATTACATTCGTTTAGTTTGGCTACCCACGCCTCGGCATCGTGCTCGGCAATCTCGGCACCAATGTGATAATGTTGCAGCAGCAAATCGACAACATCTATCGTGTCAAATTCGCGTCCTTGAAGTTCGTTCCATAAATAAAGCGAAGAGTCGTTCAACGCAATGACCTTGGTCATATCCACACCGTAACGTCCCTGCATGATGACAACGTGCTCACCTGCAATTTCCCGCACCTTAAACTCTTCTTTGATTTTCATACTCTTCAAACGCTCAATGCTTGGCAAAAGTATAAAAAATTTCCGAATCCACCATATTTTTATGTATATTTGCACAAATGGAACAGCCCGTGAATGACATTCGTCAACAGATTCTCGCCGTCCTGAAACAATATTGGGGTTTCGACGAATTTCGTCCTGTGCAAGAGCAGATCATTTGCTCCGTATTGTCGGGGCACGACACGCTGGCACTCATGCCCACCGGTGGTGGTAAATCGCTGACCTATCAGGTGCCGGCACTCACCGCTGAGGGGTTATGTATCGTGGTTACCCCCCTGATTGCACTGATGAAAGATCAGGTGGATGCCCTGCGTAAAAAAGGTATTCCCGCCGTAGCGATCCACTCCGGACTCTCCCCGCGGCAGATTGATATTGCACTCGACAACTGCGTCTATGGCGACGTGAAATTACTCTATGTCGCCCCCGAACGATTAGCCACTGAGGCCTTTCGTCTGCGCGTGCAGCGCATGAACGTCTCGCTGTTGGCCGTGGACGAGGCGCATTGCATCTCACAATGGGGCTACGACTTTCGCCCGGCCTACCTGCGCATCGCCGAGTTACGGCAATTCCTGCCCGAAACACCTGTGCTGGCACTCACCGCCTCGGCCACAAAGTTGGTCTCGGACGACATCATGTCCAACCTGCATTTTGCCGAACCTCAAATACTTAGAAGTAGTTTTTCGCGTCCCAATCTCTCGTATAGCGTGCGGCATGTGGACGACAAAAACGAGCAACTCCTGCGCATCGTCCGCAACGTCGAGGGGACGGGCATCGTCTACGTCCGCACCCGCGAAGGCACGGAGCAAGTTGCCGACTTTTTGCGCAAAGAGGGCATCACCGCCAACAGTTACCATGGCGGGTTGGCACACACCGAACGCAACATCCGACAAGATGAATGGATCAAAGGTACTGTACGCATCATAGTGGCTACCAATGCTTTCGGTATGGGTATCGACAAGGCTGACGTGCGCTTTGTGGTGCACTACGCCCTGTGCGACTCGCTGGAGAGTTACTACCAAGAGGCGGGGCGTGCCGGACGGGACGGACGGCGTAGTTACGCACTGCTTTTAGTCGCTTCCGACGATCGTAGCCGCATCATCAAACGCTTCGATATGGAGTTCCCGCCGCTGGAAAAGATCAAAGAGATTTACGAAAAAATCTGCTCCTACCTGCAAGTGGGCATCGGTGACGGCGGCATGGCCTCTTTTCTGTTCAACATCCACGACTTTTGCACCCGCGAACATCTGTATGTCGGCACGGTGCAGAGTGCACTGAACATCCTGCGCCAGAACGGCTACATGACCCTCACCGACGAGATGGAGAATCCCGCACGAGTGATGTTCTGCATCAGCCGCGACGATCTCTACAAAATCCGGGTGAAACGGGACGAGTTAGACCACTTCATCCGCGCCCTGCTACGCCTCTACAACGGTATTTTTACCGATTTTAAGCCCATTGACGAGGGCGAACTCGCCGTGTGGAGCGGCTACACGGTGGACAAAGTCAAAGAGTTGCTCAAACGGCTCTGGCAGATGCGCGTGATCCGTTATGTTCCTTCGAACCGCTCACCGATCCTATTTTTCGATGAGGAGCGGCTGCCTATTGCCGACCTCTACATCTCGCCCGACACCTACAAGCACCGCCGTGAATTGATGCACGAACGATTCGAAAATATGCTGACCTATGCCGACAACCAAACCGTTTGCCGCAGTGCCGTATTGGAACATTATTTCGGTACGGAGCACCCCGCGGATTGCGGCGTATGCGATATTTGTCTGGAAAAAAAGCGCGCAGGCAAGCAATCTCCGACCCTGCGCGAAGAGATAATCAACATCCTAACAGAAAGTGATTTGCAGCCAAAAGATCTGGTGGCAAGATTCAAATGTGAACCCCGACAGGTGGTCCGTATGATTGACACACTACTTACGGAGGGTGAAATTTTGACCCTCGCAAACGGCAAAATCTCGATAAAATAAGTAACTTTGTGTGATTTTTACAAAGATGAAAAAATTTCAAAACAAAATCAGCAACGAGGAGACGGCACAACTGTCGGCTATCGAATTCACGGGCGAAATCCGCATCGTGGAGGAGGAACGCGACATTTTGGCCGCCTGCAAATACCTCGAAACACAGCAGATCATTGGGTTCGACACCGAAACACGCCCGTCGTTTCGTCCGGGAGCCATGAATCGGGTCGCTCTGCTGCAACTCTCCTCTTCCAACTTATGCTTTCTCTTCCGGCTCAATAAAATCCCCTTCGACAAATCTATTTTAAAAATTTTAGAGTCGAAAACCATCCTGAAAGTAGGTGCCGATGTTGCAGGAGATCTGCGCGCACTGAACCAGATCCGCCGTTTCCGCGACGGGGGATTCGTAGAGTTACAAAAACTCATTGGGGACTGGGGCATCGAGGAGAAAAGTCTACGCAAAATGTCGGCCATCGTACTGGGCAAACGCGTGTCGAAAGCACAACGACTAAGCAATT
>JAVXCD010000084.1:0-1742 GCA_036659655.1 Alistipes sp. | reverse complement strand
ATCGAGGAGAAAAGTCTACGCAAAATGTCGGCCATCGTACTGGGCAAACGCGTGTCGAAAGCACAACGACTAAGCAATTGGGAGGCAACACACCTGACAGACAAACAGCAGATGTATGCCGCTACCGACGCTTGGGTTAGCACAGCGATATACGACAAATTGCAACACACACCAAAAATAAAGAGGAAAAAAGATGATTCCACAAATACACCTGCGTAAAGGGAAAGAAGAGTCGCTGTTACGTCGCCACCCATGGCTATTTTCGGGTGCTATTGAGTATGTCGAAGCCGAGAACAAAGAACAAATCACCGAGGGGGTCCTGGTGGATGTGTTTGCCAAATCGGGTGAATTTCTCGCCCGAGGCCACTACCAGGTCGGCTCCATCGCCGTGCGGGCATTGACCTTCGAGCAGGAAACGATCGACCAAGCGTGGTGGAATGGCAAAATTCGCGCGGCCTACGAGGTGCGTTGTGCCCTCTCGCTGACCGACAACGCCGAGACCACTTGCTATCGTCTGATTCACGGCGAAGGCGATTCGCTACCCGGCCTTGTGGTTGATATTTATGGCACTACGGCTGTTGTGCAGTGCCACTCTGTGGGTATGTATCTCTCCCGCATGGAGGTCGCCGCAGCCATCCGCGAGACCTACGCCGAGCGCATCACGGCCATCTACGACAAAAGTTCGCTGACCCTGCCCTTCAATGCCAATCTGAATGCTGTCGATGGCTATCTCTACGGCACTTCGAATCACGAATCTCAGATTGTCTTGGAGCATGGACATCAGTTCCGCGTGAACTGGGAGAAGGGGCAGAAAACCGGTTTTTTCATCGATCAGCGACAGAACCGCGAGTTGGTAAAACAATATGCCAAAGGACGCACCGTACTCAATACCTTCTGCTATACAGGTGGCTTCTCGGTCTACGCCATGGCGGGTGGCGCGATCGAAGTCTGCTCGGTGGACTCTTCCGAACGAGCTGTCACGCTGGCAGACGAGAACATGAAACTCAACTTCGGAGAGGAGGTAAAGCACACGACACTCGCAGTGGATGCCATGGAATACCTGAAAAATATCGGCGACAAATACGACCTTATCATCCTTGATCCGCCGGCCTTTGCCAAACATTACAAAGTGCTCGGCAATGCCATGCAGGGCTATAAAAAGCTAAATGCGCGAGCCTTATCACAGATCAAGAGCGGTGGCATTCTGTTCACATTCTCCTGCTCACAGGCGGTTTCGAAAGAGTTATTTCGCACCACGGTCTTCTCTGCCGCCGCCATCGCCGGTCGCAAAGTGCGCATCCTGCACCAACTCACCCAACCCGCCGACCACCCGATCAACATCTACCATCCCGAAGGCGAATACCTCAAAGGACTGGTCTTGTATGTAGAGTAAAGAGGGTTGTTCCATATCAAGCTGAAATTCCCGTAGGAAGAATAAATTAGACCCGAGAATCGTGTAGGGGTTTGCTCAAACAGGAAACGTTCACGCTCCTCGAGCTTGTCGAGAGGTCGCAAAGGTCACAGTACCCGATCCTCGAACTTGTCGAGAGGTCGCAAGGGCAACGTGCTGATTGACTTTGCGACCTCTCGACAGGCTCGAGGATCGTGCATGTTGTTTGACCTGTTCTGCACTTCCGACTTGGCAAAAAAGCGTAAAGAAATCGGAGGGCTAAAAATGCCCGGAAACGGAGACCTTTTGCTTGCAAAAGTGCGAACGCATCCGTTTTCAATGTTATACCTTC
>JAVXCD010000083.1:0-7825 GCA_036659655.1 Alistipes sp. | reverse complement strand
CCCCTCCACACGCTCGAGGATCGTGGAGTGTGTTTTCAAAGCCTTTGCGATCACAATCATTGTATGGTGGACAAAAAATAGGCCGGTTGAATTTCAACCGGCCTATTGGTATTTCTAAGTGAAACTTTGAAACTGTTTTAAATTTATTAACCTCGTTCTTTTCGGCTCTTTTCGCCCCTATTTTCGCTCTATAAATCCGATTTTAGCGAGCTAAATGAGGATTTATAGGACAAAAACAGGAACAAAAATACCTTTCAAATAACATCGGTAACAAATTCAACCAGTTTCTTATTCGTAGAACTTGTCTTGAATCAACTCAAATTGAGGATCGAGCGCATACATTTTGACGTATTCGAATTTGCCGTTATCGACCAATTTGAATTCGAAAGCATGTGTGACCCGGCCTGTTGAAGATCCGATGTTGGAGGTGTAAAGCATCATCTTCACGGTGTAGACAATATCAATGCCTTCGATGACCTTCGCATCGGCATGCAGTACGCCGAGTGCAGCACTCATTGTTTCTCCAAAACGTTTCTCAGCCTCGGCATAGAAGGCTTCCTCGCATTTGCGGATGGTGGCCTTGTCTGCATCGGCAGGGTAGATGTAAGGAGCTACGGCAGCTTCGCCTTCGACTGCTTTCCAGTAGTAAACCGGCAGGGTGTTGATGCGCCAGTTCAGATTGCAGTAGTTGGCAGCGCAACCGCTGTAATACTCCTGATCTGTATAAACACTGCCACTACGGTTATCCGTGCAGTACAACTTGTCTTTGGTTGCCAGAACATAGTTTACCACAGCCTGATAATAACTTTTGCTGAAGACACTCTTGTCGGGATTCAAGATGATGGTCATGCTCGGATTGAACTTCCAGACACCGTTGAGTTTCTCGAAAGGACCTACCTCGGTGGTGACATTCAGATTCTTGATCCATTCCGTGCCATTGAAGAGGTATTGATCGGCACGTAACGAAGTAACTTTGCCATCGTTGAATTGATAGAGTGTAAACATCGTATCGTCAGCTGCGGCATAGGGGAATTTGAGTTTCAAGAACGTCGGCAGGTATTTTTCCGGGGTGTCTGTCTTTGTAAAGTTTGCTGCGGATAGACCCATGGCTTCATAATCCTCAGGATTCACCATCACCGTGGACTTCGCGGCTACCCATGCTGTGCCGGTGTTGTTGTAGACGGCATAGCGGGTTTTCGTAACCGCAGCACGCGAAGAGAGTGCGGCAGCAGCGCTGGCTGTGGCTTCGGAGATGGCCGTAACCATCGTGTTCACGAATTTGCCACTGGAAACGCCAATCGTGTAACCTTCGACAATGACTTTCTTGCCTTTTAATGCAATGGCGTTCAGATCGTCGTTAGGGTAGGAGAGGCTGCCTTGGGCTGTCAGAGCCTCGTCGTTGATGACGTTGTAATATTTACCATTGTCCGAAACAGTCAGTGTGCCTGTGTATTTCACATATTTGGCTGTCGGCATGGTGAGATAAGCATCCATATCTGCACCGGTCATCTCCTGTATAGCAGGGTATTTGAAGGAGATAGGCTCTGTATTAATCTTCGTAACGGTAGCGGCTTTTGAGTATTGGTTCAATCCCGAATAAGCAGAGGTTGTACCCTCAATAGTCACCACATCACCCACCACGCAGGTGGGGCCACCATACATCAAAATAGCACCTGTGCCATCGTTAACAAGGAATCCTCTGGCGTAAGTTGCGACTACTGAACCCTTGACTGTGTAAGCTCCCGGCTCTGCCGTAGCAACGATGCCGATGGGGGTGTAAACAGGAGCAATACCCTCTTCGTTGATTGCTGTGACGATGGTGTTCGCAAATTTTGGAGCACCGCTCTTCTTGCTTACGGAAGAGAGGTAACCCGATACAACGACTTTTTTGCCATCGAGCGAGGGGTCAATCTGTGCCGGATTGGGGTACTGGAGACTTCCCTGTGCGGTGGTTGCACCATCAATAAAGATGTTGTAATAGGAACCGCTAATCTTCAATGTGCCTGTGTAAGAGACATATTTGATGGTTGCAGCGGTCAGATATGCGTCCATTGCAGCACCGTTCATGATTGCAGGGGTGGGGAAGGTGAACTTCGGCGTTTTGCCTTGCATAGACACTTCAGAGGCAGGGCCGAATTGCATGCAACTGTTGTATTCGGAAGCGGCACCTTTGACTTTCAGCACATCACCCAACGAGTAGTTAGGTACAGCATTCAGATAGAGAAGGATAGAACCGCTCTCGTCGGAGAGGATCACACCGCGAGCATACGTAGCCGATACCTTGCCTTGGATGATGTAGTCACCGGCAGCGGTCACTTCACTGATCTTGTTGATCACCTCTACGGGTTCGTCACCACCGGTCGAAGGCTCCGCATCGGAATATTCGTAGGCAGCAACAACATAGTCACCCTCTTCTGCGCCTGTAACACTTGCCTTGAGAATGCGTGGCAGGTAGGAAGCAGCCGGTTTGCCGGGTGTGAAATAGTCGGCTTTGATCTTGTCACCCCAAGCTACGGCATAGTCAGTAGCTTCGAGTGTGTAGGTCTCGGCAGCAGCCAGCGGTGCCAGCTCTTTGGGAGCATTAACGGCTGTGTTGTAGGTTATCTGAACGCTCGATCCGTTGGTGAGGTAGGTGTCGTAAGCAGCCTTCAAAAAGGCGGGAAGATAGGTTTTTGCGGTGATTACGTCCGTAAAACATTTGCTCTTTCCCAAGTTGGCGAGTGCTTTGGCAACATCTTCGCCGGCGGCTTTTGCTATTGCAACATTTTCTTTGTTGGTTGCAATTGTCTTGTAGTCGGCATCCGTCAAGGTGTATTTCAGCGACTGAGCATCGGTAATCTCCGGATCGCCATTGAATCCGGGGAGATAATCCTCGTTGTAGTCGTTCTTGTCGCAACTAACTACGACAAAAAGAGCCAGAACGGCAAATAATAATTTTATAATATTCTTCTTCATAATGGTCTATGGATTAGAAGTAAAGTTTAAGTTTTACAGAATAGGTGCGACCGAAGGAGTACATAACGGCATAGGCATTTTGCCAAATAGGTTCTTTCTCGGCAGCACATTGTGCGTCCATGATGTAGTTGTAGTTAAGCAAGTTGTTTACTTTGCCGTAAAGCGTGGCACGGCAATTACCGATCTTGAACGAGTAGCTGGCCGAGAGATCAATCTGATGTCCCCATGGAATTTTCCAAGGGCTCTGTACGTCGAGCGTTCTGTTCGCATCGGCCGAGGTCGAGATGTAGAAGTCTGCATAGTTGTTGGCGCATGCGATCCAGTCTGCACTGACGCGAAGACCTTTCAACGGGCGGAAATTCAGACCCAACGATGCGGTGGTCTGTGCCGAACCGCCGACTTTGACACCCTTCTGATTGATCACCATCCAAGCGTGGTCGGGAGCCATGATGCCCGAAGCCGTCGTGCCGTCGAGTTTCGAAGTCAGCGGCTGACCTTGTGCATCGTAGTAGTAACCCTTTGAGTTGCTGTCCCACTGCCAATCGGCAACAGAAACAGCTCCGCTGATGTCGAACCAACGTGTAGCACGAACGGTGAAATCAAGTTCAAGTCCCATGTGACGTGCGTCTACACCGGACATATTCAGACTGGCATACTCTCCGTTTGGCATCAGTTTCGAACGAACCATCGTTTTGTCCATCCACATGGTGTAGTAACCGTTCAGGTTAGCCGAGAAGAATTGTGAATTGAAACCGTAACCAAGCTCTACCGAAGCCACTTTTTCATTCAGCGGATTGGGGTTGGTGGCGTGGCTGGTGGCACTGCTGAGGAAGACACCCTGCGAGAAGAAGGGGGCACGGCTGATGTAACCGGCATTGACAAAGACGTTGTGCTTCTTGGTGATGTTGTAGTTGACACCCGCTTTCACGGTGTAGCCGATGAAGTTTTTATGATCGGATTCAGCATGCTCCGCATCGTAGTAGAAGCGGTCTACACGCCAGTAGCCGGTATTGGAAACCGATCCCGAAACAAATGCGTTGAGTTTCTTCTTGCTCCACTCCAATTGTGCAAACAGACCCTCCGAATGGACGTGTCCGTCGTAGTCACGATAAACCACGTCACCGACTTGTAATTTCTGGTATTGCCAGTTGGGATCGAGCGCAGCCTTGTTGTTGGCAACGTTCACGTTCTTGCGATCCGCATCGTCGATAAAATACTTACCATTGTAAAGATCGGAGATCTCATTGGTGTGCTTACCTACGTAATAGCGAACATCGACACCGGCCGAAAGTTCGAGGTTGGGGGTGATTTGGTTGCTATAAGTAGAGAGCAGGCCATACCACATGTGGTTGTTGATGCTCTTCGACATCACCATCTTCGAGCCGTCGACACTCTGCTCATTCATATCTTGAATCATATCATAACCGAACGTACCGTCGGCATGACGCAGATTCGTTTGCAAAACACCGTTTACGGCACCTTTCCACATGCTGCGATCTGCACTGGTGCGACCCTGACCCGAAGTACCGCTACCACGTCCGATAGACACATAGAGAGAGGTTGACAACGATGATTTGTGGTCGATCTGCCATTGGTGGTTCAGCGAAATCTGAGGTTTGTGATACTCATTGTGGTTGTAATTGCGGACTTTACCATTCTTGTCGTAACCGAATGCGGCATTGTAACGATAAGGGCTCTTGTCGCCCATATAGTTTTGTACCTGCTGCCAGCCTTCGATGCTCAAGCCCTCGGAGAGCGCTTTGCGCTGATCGTGCACCTGAGGAGCACCTAACACCGTCAAAGAGAGTTGATGGTGGTCGTTGATGCGCTTCGAGATGTTGGCGAAATAGTTGTAACCTGTGAAGCCGGTACCTTGAATGTAACCGTCACCCCAACTGCGGCCTCCGAAAAGGGTCATTGCCCATCCGTTTTTCGAAAGTCCCGTCGATACGCTGAACGATACGTCTTGACGACCGTCGTTACCGATGCCGTAAGATACCGAACCACCGCGTTGTGCGTCGATTGATTTGGTGACCACATTGATTGTTCCTCCCACCGAAGGCGAAGAGATCTTCGAGGCACCCAGACCACGCTGAGTCTGCATACTGCGGGTAACATCCGAAAGACCGGTCCAGTTGGACCAGTAGATGCCGCCCCACTCCATGTCGTTGACCGGTACACCGTTGACCATGACAGCCACGTTGGCTGCTTGGAAACCACGCATGTTGATTTTGGAGTCGCCGTAACCGCCACCGTCTTTGGTGACATAAACACCCGGCGTAGTTTTTAAAATTTCGGGGAACTCCTGCCCGCCGAGTCTGTACTGAATGTCTTCGGCTGAAACCGTTGACAAAGCAACCGGTGTCTTGCGCTGTACAGCCAGTGACTGCGTGATGACAACATCTTGCAACGTAACGGCATCTGTTGTCAGGGTGATGGTGCCTAAATTGCCACCTTTGCCCTTAATCTCTTTGGTCTCGGTGAGGTAACCGATGAAGGAAATTTCGATAGCTTCGGTCTTGGGTGTAATCTTCAGACTGAAGTTTCCGTTTACGTCAGTGCCTGCGCCCTGAGTGGTTCCCGGAATAGAAATCGTAGCTCCGATAAGAGGAGCTCCGTTTTCATCTACGATTTTACCTTTCACCGTCGACTGAGCGACAGCGGTAGATGCGCAAAACAATGTTAGCGCAACCACCAAGAGGAAATTCTGTAAATGTTTTCTCATACTTGTTTGGATTAGTTGTTAATAATTAGATAATTTTGGTTTTTTGTTGGCGTAAAAATAGATATATTATTTCAATTAAAGTGGTGTGTTTACAAAATGTCATGGGACTGTAATAAAATAGCAATGCCACGGAACAATCCGCGACAGATTATTCCACGCTCTTTTATTGTCTATATATTCATATTTAGGTTCTCATTCAAGAATGTGTCTGCCGAAATAGATTGACGACACCGATTCGGATCAATTAATATTTGCTTTATCAGTTCCATGTATACAAATATATAGCAAATATTTTATAGTTCCAATAACAAACTACATAAAATTATTTATCGAGAGGATTCTATTTTCTCTTTTACGGTTCGTAAACGGTCTCTGACGTGTTGGCAACGGTGTTTCGCGACGGAATCCGAATCCAAAATTCGGAGCCCTTGCCCAATTCCGATTTTACACCGATTTTACCGCCTAAGTGGCTGATGATTGCCTCGCAGATCGCAAGACCCAAGCCGGTACCTTGAGCAAAATTGTTCAATTTGACAAACCGATTAAAGATTTTAGCTTGATCACTCTCCGCGATGCCGATGCCTGTGTCGCGGACATAAAAATAGATGCTCTTGTCGTCCGATTGCATCCGGCAGCCCAGATGAATGGAGCCGACGGAGGTGAATTTCACTGCGTTATTCAAAAAATTACTCAAAACTTGGGCAATGCGGTTGCTGTCGGATATTAATTCCAATTGTGGATCGACCTCATCCAAGACGATCTCGACCTCATTTTGGATTCTCACAGCGGTGGATAGGCTGAGGCCTTTCAATAAGGCGGGTAAATCCACTTCGGAAAAGACATATTCTATTTTGTCCGATTCGAGATGCGACAGGTCGAGAACATCGTTTATGATGCTCAGTAACAGTTCGTTGTTTAGTTCTATGATCTGGAGGTATTCGGCCATTTCGGCTTTGTCTTCGGTGGAGGCGAGCAGTCCTGAAAAACCGACAATTGCATTGAGCGGCGTGCGGATTTCGTGGCTCATGTTGGAGATGAATGCCGATTTCATCCGATTCGCCTCCTCGGCTCGCTCGCGCAGGCGGATGAGTTCATTCATCGTTTCCACCTCCTTGGTGATGTTCTTTTGTGAACCGATGATGGTTCTTACGTGACCATCTTGGTCGTATTCGTCGGGTACAGCGTGCACCTTTATCCAAACGACCTCCTTGCGCTTGTTGGTCGCCCTGACTTTAAATTCACAATGTAGAGACTCTTTGTTGACTAATTTGCGAAAGGTTTCGATAACCACGGCTTGATCCTCTTGGGCTATTTTGCCAATCAACGTGTCGTAATCAGTTGCGTTGTAGATAACTTCGTTGTCGATCACCGAATCGAAAAGTTGGGTCTCGACATTGTAGGACCAAGAGGTCAAACCTCCGGCGTTCAAGGCCACTTCGATTTCATTCTGCTTTTTTTTCATCATCAGTCGCACGGTGCGGGAGGCTTCGGAGATGTCTCTGACAATGCTTAGCACATAACCACCATCCATCAGTTTGATTGTGGCCTCCAAATCGGCATCCCCAATCTTGTACCGAAATGATTCAGTCTGCTGATTTGTCACCACACGATCAAACCGCTCGTTTAACAGGGAGCATGCTTGGTGAAAGGGTGAACTTTTGTCATTGGCAAAAACGCTGATGTGCTTCCCGATGATGTCATCCTTTGTAGATCCGTGCATGGCGGCCGGCGTGATGTTGATGATGTCGACGATGTATTTGTGTTTGTCGAGCAGAAATGCGGAAATGGGCAGTTCAGAGAGTATTTTACGGCTGAACTTGATGCGAGAGGTCGACTTCCAGTGATTAAAGAGAAGGTATGCGCTGAGGAGGGTGCCGGCGAATATGAATATGATAATGACGGGTGTCATGACTCTATATTTCTCTAAATTGTGGGATGAATTGTCTCCCGAATAGACTTTTTGGTTCTCGAAAGATACAAATTAATTCTGAAAAATAGGCAATTCATTGAAATAAAAGTATTTTCATTACCCTGTTTTTAGGGGCTGCCGTGTTGATTTGCTCACACTTATCGGGTTTGTCGAGAGGTCGCAAGGTCACGGTGCTGATTGTCTTTGCGACCTCTCGACAGGCTCGAGGATCGTGA
>JAVXCD010000082.1:0-7917 GCA_036659655.1 Alistipes sp. | reverse complement strand
GGAAGAGCAGAACAGAGCAGAGCAGGTCAAACAACATTCACGATCCTCGAGCTTGTCGAGAGGTCGCAAAGGTCACTTGATGTGTTGTCTTTGCGACCTCTCGACAGGCTCGAGGATCGGGTATGTTACTCTGTTTTCTTTTATAAAAAACTTTTCAAGGTCGTTCCTCCGGAATTTCAGCTTGATCCGTAAATATGTGATGATTAGGCGCGTTTGCGCGGGGTCAGTGCCTGCAACTGCTCAATGAAAAAGTCGATATTGAAGGCATTTTCAAGGGTAAATCCGCCACTGCGCGTACGACACAATGCAGTGAGGTGTGCACCGCTCTCCAGCCCTTCTCCGATCTCCTGAGCCAACGAACGGATGTAGGTTCCGCGACTGCAACGCACACGGATTTTGATCTTAGGCAGGGCATATTCAAGCAACTCCATCTCGTAAATATTGATCTTTGCCTTTTTTAATTCGACCTCCTCGCCGGCACGTGCAAATTCATAGGCACGCACACCCTCGACTTTTTTCGCCGAATAGATGGGGGGTGCTTGCAGCCGCTCGCCCGTGAGCGAAGTCAGTACCTCGACCACTTTTTCGGGTGTAATATGTGCCGTGGGATAGGTTTGATCTACCGGATGTTCCATGTCGTAACTCGCTGTTGTAGCACCCAATAGCAGTTCGGTCACGTATTCTTTCTCCTCCGCTTGCAGGGTGTCTACTAACTTGGTTGCCTTGCCGATGCAGACCAGCAGGATACCTGTGGCCAACGGATCGAGGGTGCCGGCATGCCCCACCTTTATTTTGGGAAAACCAAGGTGTCGCAGGGCAAATTTTATTTTGCGCACGACATCAGTCGAGGTCCAATTGAAGGGTTTGTCGATGACGGCGACATAGCCCTCTTCGAAGTTGATCCCACTGAGATCGAGTGTTGTATTTGCCATTTTTTTTAGAGGAAACTACTGAAAAGTGAAAGTGTACCGACAACCGCACAATAGAGCGCAAACCAGATCAGATTGCCTCGCTGAACGATCCGAATCATAAATTTGCACGCAAGACAACCCACCACAAATGCGGCGATGAAGCCTGCGGCAAGGGGTGCTATGGCGACGTGTTGTGTCATGCCACCGTCTGCGATGTTCAAGATTGTTTCACCTAAAATGGGCGCTAACACCATCAAAAAAGAGAACTGTGCGACAGCGGCTTTCTTATTGCCCAGCAGGATGCCTGTGGCGATGGTGGTGCCCGAACGGGAAAGTCCCGGCATGGCGGCACAGGCTTGTGACAGACCGATAATCAGCGCATCTCGATAGGAAATGTGCTCTTTCTGTCGCGGCTTGGCATAGGTGGCAAAGGCAAGCAGAGCACCCGTCAGCAGCAACATAGCACCCACAATGGTCAAGATGTGAGGCGAATCGAGCATGGCGTTGAGTTGGTCTTTGAGCAGGAAGCCGACGAAGCCGATCGGAATCATCGAGAGGACGATCTTGAGCACATAAGCCTGCTCCTCGTTGAATTTACGGGAGAAAAGCCCTTTCAGCAGTCGCCAGATTTCACTCCACAGCACCACAATCGTACTCAGCACGGTGCCGGCGTGTAACGCCACGTCGAAAGAGAGGTTTTCTTCTAAATTCACGCCTAACAGTTCTTTGGCGATTTGCAGGTGTCCGCTGCTCGATACTGGAAGGAATTCGGTGATTCCCTGCACAATACCTAAAAGAATAGCTTGTAATATGTCCATCAGAAACGTTTCATTATAGCGTAAATTTCCAGTGCAAAACCGCCCACAACAAGGATCGGGGCAAGGGTAATGCGTCGCCACGAGAATAGGGCTTGGTTGAAGTGGTCGGGCGAGTCGCTACCGCCACCCGCCATGAGAATGAATCCCAATACGATGATGACAAATCCGATCAACAGGATAAGGTAGTTTTTCTTTTCCAGAGGCATTTTCGGATGCTCCGATTCGGGTGTTATTTGTTCTTTTTTCATTAGTAGAGATGTATCTTGTTAGACTTCATGTTGATAAATTTATTCAAGGACAATGCCGTGAAAAGAAGGGAGATAACAACCCCGCCAACCACCATTGAGCCAATGATAATAGCCATTTTCTGCATGTCGGCTGTCGAAGTTAGTTCGGGCAGCGCCTCGTTGAGACCGTAAACGGCGATCCCGAAGAGCAGCGAAGCGATCAGTCCCGCTAAAATCCCTTGCGTGACGCTGTTGCGTAGGAACGGACGCATGATAAATCCTTTGGTGGCTCCCACCAGTTTCATCGTATTGATCAGGTAGCGTTTCGAGAAGATAGCCAGTCGGATGGTGTTGTTGAGCAAAATAAGCGATATGACCAGCAAGGCTCCTCCGAAAACAAAGAGTACCAAGCGGATTTTAGCCACCGTGGCGTGCAACCGCTCGATCATCACGGCGGGATAGGAGACCCGATCGACCCCTTTCATGGTCTCGATTTTGGCAACAAGTTGTTCGAGTGCCGCTTGGTCGGACGAGGCAGATGAGAGCTTCAACTCAAAGGAGTTAAGCAGTGGATTCTCCTCTAAAATCTCCTCAAATTCGCTCTCGAACATCTTGCGGAAATCGGGGTCTTCGAGTTTTTCCTCTTTCGACGAATAGACGATCGAGGTCACCATCTCCTCTGCTGTGAGGCGTTTGCTGAGGGCATCCCGTTGCTCCTCGGAGAGGTTGTTTTTCAATTCGACAGTCACCGACACACTCTCTTGCAGGGTGTGGGCAACACGCATGGCGGTAATCATCAGATAGCCCACCGACCCCAGCAGGAACAGCACCAGAGCCACGCTGATGGTCGATACGATGTATGAATTGCGAACTTTACGCTTTAGTTTTTTGTCGTCTTTCATGATAGAAAATGCCGATAATGAGGGTTATGATACCAAGTAAAATCAGGAGCGAACAGACCAGCGTCACGCCTTCGACCGTGTTCCATTGGGGAGCACGAAAACGCCACTCCACCGTGTGACTGCCTGCGGGCAACTCCATGGCACGCAAGATGTAGTCGGCACGCAGGTAGGGTGATTCCACCCCGTCGATGAAAGCCCTCCAGCCCTTGTCGTAGAAGATCTCAGAGAAGAGAGCCAAGGCGGGAGCATCGGCCGTGTATTCGTATTTCAGGTAATTGGGACGATATTCCGTCAGGGTAATGGTGCCTTTGCCAAAATCGGTCAGATGCAGCGAACCATTGACCACGGCCGTGGTTTTGGTGTTGATCGTCCCAAGGGCATCGATCTCCGCCTGCGGCGAATCAACCATCGTCACACTGTCCACGAACCACGCCGCACCGTTTGCCGTCTCGCGCCGCACCACGCCCTGTGTGCCTTCGGCGGTGGGGACAATCAGGTAGCGGGTGTTGAGCATATCGAGCACTTGCTCGTTCTGGAAGGAGAGGTA
The DNA here is from genome assembly GCA_036659655.1 of Alistipes sp. Taxonomy (GTDB): domain Bacteria; phylum Bacteroidota; class Bacteroidia; order Bacteroidales; family Rikenellaceae; genus Alistipes. The sequence goes on along the minus strand of JAVXCD010000082.1, from coordinate 4,512 downwards.
TTTATCGATGATGTCTTGATAACGGGCAAGTTTGGCTCCGTGATAACCGCCGACCGACCGATGGAAATAGGAGGTCGTGGCATCGTTGAAGGGGCCTACCGAGAGGTTGAACACCCGATACCCCGGATCGGTATCTTTGAGTATTTCTTTGTCTGCGGCGGTGGCCGTGATCTGTTGCCGGCGAGCCGACACGAAATCATCTTGCGACAGGAAGCGCAGGTTAACGGGAATCAGGTCGGCGAGCACCAGCAACCCCAGTGCTGCCACCAAGACTTGTTTGTTGATGCGGCGCACAGCAAAAGCTGCGACACATGCCGCCGCAAGCAAGATAAAAAAGAGCGAACGCCACGCATCGGCACTCAGTATTTCAGCCCGCTCGGTGGCCATGGCAGCCGCCGTAGCAAGCCCCATCTGCTCGTCCATTCCCCGGTTGAGGTAGTCGGTCATTGAGTTGCTCTCGAACATTTGGTGAAATTGGTCGGTCATGAACTGAGCACTTGCATCTCGTCCAAAGTCGAACAGCGATCCACCGGCAACGGCGAACACCAAACACAAACCGCCCGTCACGCCTGCCGCCCAAGCCAGCGCCTTGAAAAGCTGCTGCTTCGGTATCTCATCACGCCACAAGCGCATGAGTGCCAACGCGCCCAGCAGCGGCACCGTCCACTCCACCACCACAAGGGTCATGGAGACCGTGCGGAATTTGTTGTAGCCGGGCAGGTAGTTAAACATAAATTCGGTGAACCAGAGCATGTTATGTCCCCATGCAAGGAAGATCATCAGCACACTGACCCCGACAATCCACCATTTATTGCGACCTCGTGCGAGGCAGATGCCCAAAACCGCTAAGAAAATCACGACGGCACCCAAGTAGGTCGGGCCACCGGTGTAGGGTTGTGTGCCCCAATAAGCGGGCAATTGTTGCGCTGCGCCACGCAGTCCGTAGTCGTTGAGCACGGCGGCAACTGTTCCGTCTGCCGCAAAAGTTGTTGCCGACTGCCCGCCCATAAAGTCGGGAATCAATAGGTTAAAAGTCTCCTCACGGCCATAACTCCATGCCGTGGCGTAGTCCAAAGCCAGTCCGTTCTGCGAACTTTCGACGGTGGTTGTCAACTCCGAACCGCCACGCATAGTCTCCTTGGCATGCTGCGCGGTGTACCACAAGGGTGAAAAATTCGAGCCCACAGCAATCAGACCGGCTGCTGCAAGCAGCGTCGTGCGTTTCAGAAAGTCGAGTTTTGTCTTTTTCAAGATAGCCACAACCCCTTCGCTAATCCAAAAGGCACCCATGGCGAGCAGAAAATAGTAGGTGATTTGCGGGTGGTTGGCACCGATTTCGAGCGAGGTGAAGAGTGCCGTCAGCACCGCACCTGCCCACATCTTGCCACGCAGGGTCATGTAGGCTCCACCCATCATCAATGGCGCATAGACCAACGCCCACATTTTGGTGATGTGCCCGGCTCCGATAATCAGAAAAAAGTAGGTTGAAAGCCCGTAGGCCAATGCCGGAACGATGCCCACCCACGGATTGACACCGACCATGAGCAACATCAGCCACATCGCCGTCATGGCGAAAAAGACAAATGCCGCAGGCGTGTCGAGCACCTGCACGATGCGTCCGACAGACTGCTTGACCAATTGTGCGGGGTAGGCCACGTTAATCAGATAGGCCGGCATGCCGCCGAACATACCGCCCGTCCACTGAGGATCCTCCCCTGTGGCGGCACGGTTGTCGCGAATGTCTTTGGTCATACCCTCGTATTGCTGTACGTCGTGCTGAGGCAAGACCTCACCACGAAACTGAGGGGCAAAATAGAACGCACTTACAACGAAAAAAAGGAGTAAGACCACCGCCGAAGGCACTATTTTGGAAACGATCCCGTTGGAAAAATTCATTTTCTTACATATTAATCAAAGGTCAAAGATACGAAAAAACATTTGGTTCGCGAGTAGGGATCACGAAAAATAACTATCTTTGTCCTGCAAACATTCAATTCGCATATGATAACACTCGATACAATCCGCAAGCCGGTAGTCAAAGATCTGGAGGCATTCGATGAGTTTGTGACTCAAAATTTCAATGCTGAGGGGGAGTTACTGTCCGACATGTTGCGTTATGCGCTCTCGTCCCGCGGCAAAGGGATCCGCCCGATGATTGTGATGTTGTCGGCGGCGATGAACGCACCCCAACAGCGGGATAGTGTGGGTCGCAGAGCCTATCTGGCTGCGATGCAGGTGGAGATGATACATGTAGCCTCGCTCATCCATGACGATGTGATCGACGAATCGGATGTCCGTCGCGGCAAAGCATCGGTCAACGCCCGTTGGCAGTCACACAAGGCAGTGATATTGGGCGATTACATTCTGGCGAAAAACATGAGTATCGGCATGTCGAGCGGCCAATTCGACATCGTGTCACACATCTGCGAGTCGATCGCCGTGTTGTGCGAAGGCGAGGTGTTGCAGAGCGACTGCGCCGAGAAGCAAAATATGTCAAGACAGGCTTACCTCGATATTATCCACAAAAAAACGGCAAGTTTGATTGGAATCAGTGCATCGGCCGGTGCGCTGGCGGTGAAGGCCTCCCACGACAAGGTACAACTGATGCGCACCTTCGGCGAGGCGGTGGGTATGGCTTTTCAAATCCAAGATGATATTCTCGACTACACCCGCACGGCAAATACCGGCAAACCGAGCAACAACGATCTGCGCGAACATAAAATCACCCTGCCACTACTCTCCGTGCTCGACAAGGTGTCGCCGGAGCGGCGTGCCGAATTGCTGGAGAAACTCGTCCAATGTGACCGAGACGAGGGCTGTGTGGACTATTTGCAGCAGATTGTCGAGAATCAGGGAGGTTTAACCTTTGCCGCTCAGGTGATGCAGGAATACCTGACGCATGCGGTGGAGATACTCTCTCAATATGAACCCTCCAAATACCGCGATGCCTTGGTGAATCTCTGTGCCTACATTGCCGAAAGAGACCGATAACAACAAAAAACCAATAAAACTACTATGGAACAAAAGAAAAATTACACGTTGCCCATCATCATGATGTTTGCACTCTTTTTCATGATCTCGTTTGTCACGGGATTGCAGAATCCGATGGGTGTGATCGTCAAAGATCAGTTTGGAGCCTCCAACCTCCTTTCGCAGTTGGGTAACTTCGCGAATTTTATCGCCTATGCCTTCATGGGCATCCCGGCGGGTCTGATGCTGAAGCGTATCGGCTATAAAAAGACCGCCTTGGCAGCGGTAGTCGTCGGTTTCTTAGGCGTGGCGGTGCAATATTTGTCGGGGGTGACGGAGAGTTTCACGGTCTACCTGATCGGTGCGTTCATCGCCGGTTTCTCGATGTGTATGCTCAATACGGTGGTCAACCCGATGCTCAACACACTCGGTGGCGGAGGTAACAAGGGCAACCAGCTGATTCAATTCGGCGGCTCGGTCAACTCAATGGGCGCGACGATCGTTCCTGTGTTGGGCGGTTATCTGATGGGGTCGAGTAAAACCATTGCTGCGGCAGCTCCCGCACTCTATTTGGCCATGGGTATCTTTGCACTGACCTTTATCGTTCTCTATTTCACCCACATTCCCGAACCATTTGTCTCGACCAAGGAGAGCAAGAAAGACGGTCATTCGGCTCTCTCGTTCCGTCACTTTATTCTGGGTGCTGTCGGCATCTTTATTTATGTGGGTGTCGAGGTGGGTATTCCCAATATCGGAAACCTCTACATGACAGCAGACCCCTCGACGGGCGGTCTGGGGATCTCGGAGGCTGTGGCCGGCACGGTTGTCGGTGCCTACTGGTTGCTGATGCTCTGCGGACGTTTTATCGGCGGTATGGTGGGGGCGAAAGTCTCCTCGCGTGCCATGCTGATTTTTGTCTCTTCGCTGGGTGTGATCCTCATCATGCTGGCCATGTTCCTGCCTGCGGTGGGTGTCATGATGCCGGCTTTCGATCAAGATACACTGTCGTTTACGCTGACCGAAGTTCCGGTGAATGTGGTGATGCTGGTGCTTTGCGGATTCTGCACCTCGGTCATGTGGGGCGGCATCTTCAACTTGGCAGTTGAGGGATTGGGCAAATACACTTCGATGGGTGCCGGGTTCTTCATGGTCATGGTCTGTGGCGGCGGTGTGCTACCGGCAATCCAAGGCGGCATTGCCGACTCGTTCGGATTCATGAACTCCTATTGGGTGATTGTCGCAGGTATGATCTATCTGCTCTACTACGCAATTGCCGGCTCGAAGAATGTGAACAAGAATATCCCGGTGAACGAGTAATCTTTCACCGGTTATCGAACAGTAAGATCCGAGTCGCACGACTCGGATCTTACTGTTTTAGCGCGACGCATTGTGCGCTCGGGCGAGTTTTTTAGGGGGGGGGTATAGTTCACGATCCTCGAGCCTGTCGAGAGGTCACAAGGTATACAGTACACGATCCTCGAGCCTGTCGAGAGGTCGCCTGTTTGTTTTCGATCCTCGAGCTTGTCGAGAGGTCGCAAGGGT
>JAVXCD010000081.1:0-8040 GCA_036659655.1 Alistipes sp. | reverse complement strand
TGAATTGTGTTTCCAAAGTCTTTGCGACCTCTCGACAAGCTCGAGGATCGTGAAGTGTGTTTCTAAAGTCTTTGCGACCTCTCGACAGGCTTGAGGATCGAAAAATTAATTTTACAACTCCTCCAGACGCGCTACGGGAGCCACGTCGAGCGTCGAGAAATCGTCGTTATGATAGTGGTAGAAGCCGGCCATGGCGATCATGGCGGCGTTATCGGTTGTAAATTTGAATTCGGGGATAAAGGTGCGCCAACCACGCTTTTTTCCCTCCTCCACGATGCCGTTGCGCAGACCCGAATTGGCCGAAACGCCACCTGCGATTGCAATGTCTTTGATACCCAGATCTTTGGCCGCTTTGGCTAATTTCTGGAGCAGAATTTCAATGATGGTCGCCTGTAACGAAGCACATAAATCGGCCTTGCGCTCCTCAATGAAGTTCGGATTGAGAGCCATCTCGTCACGCAGAGTGTAGAGAAACGAGGTTTTCAACCCCGAAAACGAGTAGTTATAGTCATTCACGTGCGGCTTGGCAAATCGGAATGCCTTGGGATCGCCCTCTTTGGCCAGTTTGTCAATCACAGGGCCGCCGGGATAGGGCAACCCCATCACTTTGGCGCACTTGTCGAAGGCCTCGCCTGCCGCATCGTCGATGGTGGAGCCGATGATCTCCATGTCGATGGGTGAGGTCATCTTCACGATTTGCGTGTTGCCGCCACTGACCAGCAGACACAAGAACGGAAAATCGGGATGAGGCAATTCGCGGTCGGGAAGATCGATGAAATGGGAGAGGATGTGTCCTTGCAGATGATTTACCTCTACCATCGGAATGTTGTGGGCAATCGACAGCCCTTTGGTGAACGACACACCCACCATGAGCGAACCCAAAAGTCCCGGTCCGCGGGTGAAGGCAATGGCATCTATTTTGTCTAAGGTTACACCGGCCTCTTTGAGTGCGGTGTCCACGACCGGAATGATGTTTTGCTGATGTGCCCGCGAGGCAAGTTCAGGGATCACGCCGCCATATTTTACATGAACAGCCTGTGAGGCGATGACGTTGGAGAGAAGTACGTGGTTGCAGATAACTGCTGCCGAAGTGTCGTCGCAGGAAGATTCGATGCCAAGGATTGTAATATCCATCTTTATTTTCGTTATTTTTACCTAAATTTAACTAACTTTGCAAGTTAAATGAACTTATGTTGCGCAAAGGTATAAAAATATTGGGAAAGGTGGTGTCGGCAGCGGTATTGTTGTTGATAATTTTTCCTTTATTTCTCTCGTTGCTACTGGATATCCCGTTTATCCAGAATTTTGTCGTGCATAAAGCGGCCGAATTCGCTTCGCGCAAACTTCAAACCACGGTCAGCATTGATCGTGTTAATATAGGTCTGTTCAACAAAATCAAGATAGACGGTTTCTATGTACAAGACTATCAGAAAGATACATTACTATATGTTGGGCGACTGGATGCTGTAATCTCCGAATTCGGTATTTTTAGCGAAGGACTTGTGCTACGTTGCGGCGATATTTCCGATGCCAAGCTCTACCTGCGTGAAACCCCTTCGGGCGATATGAATATCAAAGAGGTGGTAGATCGCATCGGCAGCAAAAACAATCAAACAGAACCGACCAAGGAGTTCAAACTCACGTTGAATACAGCACGGATCCGCAATTTGGATTTCTGTCTGGAGCACATTGACCGGCGCAATCCGGCGTATGGCATTGATTTCACCCACATGCACCTATACGGTTTTTCCGCCGATCTGGATCACTTCATCCTTGAAGGCTCGCGGATTCACACGAAAATCAAGTCGATGTCGGTGCGTGAACGCAGCGGTTTCGAAATCCGTGATTTGTCGGGTATCTTTTTTCTGACAAGCGGCTGCTTGGGATTTGAGAACACCACGATCGTCACCGCTAATTCACATATAGAGATTCCCCAAATTGCCTTGGTCGGCGACTCGTGGGCAGACTACACAGATTTTGTGACAAAGGTGCAACTGGATGGCGAGTTGCGCAATACTACCATTTCTACGGATGACATCGCTTATTTCTCGCCTAAGTTGCGCGAGTGGCACACGCTTTTCAGCGAGGTCGATCTGACGGCTTCGGGCTTTGTGGCGGATTTTGCGGCTAAAATACACAGTCTGCATGTGGGTACGGGCACCTCGCTGGTGGCAGAAGCAAAGATCAAAGGATTACCTGACATAGACCAAACACATTTCGACCTCTCGGTGTCACGCCTCACCCCTTCGGCAGTGGATGTGGACGAGTTGGCACGCAATATTGCCCACAAAACAGTGCCCAATAACGTATTGAATATCATAGATCATACGGGAAACCTTGCGCTTTCGGGTCGATTCGAGGGACTACTTTCATCGTTCACCACGCAAATGGAGGTATCATCGCTCATAGGCAATATCCGTTGCGATATGCAGGTCAAACCCCTACGCGGAGATCGCCGCACGTTGCGCGGTACGGTTCAAACGCAGCACGTCAAGTTGGGGGCGCTGTTAGGACAGGCTCGGTTGGGACGCGCATCGTTGACGGCCCATGTGGATGGGGTGATCGGCAAGGGGTATTCCGATGCGCACGTGCGAGGCGCGGTGTCGCAGTTAGAATACAATAACTATGCTTACGATTCACTGCGGCTGGATGGCCACCTGCACAACAAGCAGTTCGACGGTCGAGTGTCGGCACGAGATGCAGGATTGAATTTCGACTTTGCCGGCTTGGTAGACTTCAATAGTGAAGTGCCGCAATACGATTTTCAGTTGGATCTGCACAAAGCCGACTTGGTGAAGATGCACATCAACCAGCGCGATTCGATCTCACTACTCTCGGCGCGGATTGCCGCCAATGCCAGTGGCCGATCGTTGGACGACATGAACGGGCAAATCCGTGTGACGGAGATCAACTACCGCTACGATGGCGGTGAGGTGACGACGAAGAAAATGATCGTGTCGGGCGATAACGAGGATAACAATAAATTTGTGGAACTTAAATCGGATTTTGCCGATGCTACGTTCCGCAGCAAGACCAGTTACAAGGAGATTATCTCCTATCTAAAAATGAGTGCATGGAAATATCTGCCCATGCTCTACGACCCGGATAAACAGGTGGTGCGCAAGGTGCGCGAAACGGCCGTGGCGAACGATTATTCGTTGTTGTCCGTCAAGATTAAAAACATCAATCCGATCGCCGAGGCAGTGTCGCAGGGGTTGCAGATTGCCGATGGCTCGCAGTTCCGCCTGATATTCAACCCTGCGGACGACAAGCTCTCTTTCTCGGCTACGTCAGACTATATTGAGCGGGATCGTATGCTCATCACCCGGTTACACGTCAATGCGGCCAATCGTGGAGACTCCCTCGCCATGTATGTCAATGCGGAGGATTTTTATGTGGGAACAATGCACTTTCCGCAACTCTCGGTGATGGGCGGAGCAGAGGCAGGACGGCTTCAACTGTCGTTGGGCTTCAACGACTCGATTCGTAAGGTTTCGGGATTGCTGGGGCTGAAGGCTGCCATTGCCGAGAAACGGGGGCCCAACGGACGGGTGCTCGATGTGCACATCCTACCCTCGCACCTCACGCGCGGAGCGGTGACGTGGCAGATTCTGGCGCGCAAGATCACCCTCGACACAGCGCAGGTGGTGGTGGATCATTTTTTCGTAAGCAATGATCGGCAACATTTACTGCTCAATGGTGTTGCTTCGCGCAGTCGTGAAGATTCACTGGTGTTGAGTTTGCGGGATTTCGATCTGGCACCGTTTACGCAATTTGTCGAACCCATCGGCTATAAAATAGAGGGGCGGACAAACGGTACGGCCACCGTCAAATCAGCCTTGAAGACGAGTGAAATCACGGCCGATATTCGCATGGACAGTGTGAAGATAAATGCTATTCAGGTGCCACCGCTGCTCCTGCAATCGCAATGGGATTTTCGGCGCAACCGTGCGGGAATCATCATCACCAATCGCACGAAGCAAGATACGTTGGTACGTGGGTTCTATGCCCCCACGGAGGTGCGTTACTACGCTAAAGCAACAATTGACAGCCTTAACTTAGGGCTGCTGGATCCGATACTTAAAGGTTCTATTTCCCACACTTCGGGCTGGGCAAATGCCGATGTGGTGTTGCAGGGTGAGCATCGTGCGACCGAGATGATGGGCACAATTCACGCGACGGGAGTCAAGACCACGGTCGATTTCACGGGAGTCACCTACACCCTGCCTGAGGCGGTGTTACAGGTGAAGAACAACCGATTTACCGCCTCCAATGTGCCGCTATACGATCCACAGGGAAATACCGGCCAATTCGCCATTGATCTGAATCTGCAACACCTTTCCAACATTGCTTACACGGTGACTGTTGCGCCACAGAAGATGCTTGTGCTCAACACGACCGAACAAGATAACGATCAGTTCTATGGTAAGATCTATGCGACGGGATTGGTGACTATTTCGGGCAATAAGCGGGGTGTGAACATGAATATTACGGCCGCCACGGACGACAACTCCAGTTTCTATATGCCTTTATCCAACAAGTCGAATATCGCCAGCGCCGACTTTGTGACTTTTGCAACGGCTCGTGCAACAGATACAATTAACTATCTGGCTCACAAAAAGATGATGTTCGAACGAAAGCACCGCGCTAAATCGTCGGAGGGGGGTGGTATGGACATCAATCTGGCACTTGATGTGCGTCCCAACCTCGATTTTCAGTTGACGGCTTCGGGCAATCAGATCAATGGCCGAGGTGACGGCGAACTCAACCTGCATATCAATCCCAAGGCGGGTATTTTCGAGATGCTGGGCGACTACACGATCACGCAGGGAAACTACCTCTTTTCGCTGCAAAACATTATCAACCGCAAGTTCATCATCGAGGCGGGTTCGACCATCCAGTGGACAGGAGATCCGTTGGATGCCATGCTCAATATCGACGCGATCTACAAGGTCAAAACATCGCTTCAACCCTTGTTACAGGGCACCTCGGACAACGTTGGCGACCGTGCGGTACCGGTGGATTGTGTGATTCACTTGGGCAACAAACTCTCGCATCCCTCATTGACCTTTGATGTGAAAGTTCCCGCCTCCGATCCGGAGACGCAGACCATCATTGCCAACGCTCTGAGCACCCCGGAGACGATCGACACTCAATTCGCCTATCTTCTGATTACCAATAGTTTTCTATCAGAAACTTCCTCGTCGAATGCCAATATCGGAGTCACTGCTTCCGCGGCAACAGGTCTTGAATTTCTCACCAATCAACTAAGCCGAATGCTTTCGGTAAACGATTACAATGTGGTGTTGCGCTATCGTCCCAAGTCGGAGCTGACCAGTGATGAGGTGGATTTTGGCCTTTCGAAGAGCCTGATAAACAACCGGTTGTTTGTAGAGTTTGAGGGTAACTACATCATGGACAACAAACAGGCGGTGAACAACAACATGTCCAACTTCATGGGTGAGGCCTACGTCACGTGGCTGATCGACCGCGGGGGAACACTCCGATTGAAGTGCTTCACACAGACCATCGATCGCTTCGATGAGAATCAAGGTTTGCAGGAGACAGGAGTCGGAATCTACTACAAAGAGGATTTCAACAATTTCAAAGACCTGAGACAGCGGGTAAAAGATCATTTCACCAGCAAAAAACGCAAGGCTAAGCGGGCGGCAAAAGCGGCAGAGCGGCAGAAAATAACACAAACGGTAAATACGCAAAACGATTCGTTGCGCGTTAGTGTTGACAAAAAGCATGAGAAAATAGAAAAACTTAAATAAAAAATCACAGAAAATTATGATTACATTTTTACAGACTGCCGAGGTGGTGGTCAATGAGCAGACCCGGATGGGTCTTTGGGAGATGTTCACCAAGGGTGGTTGGCTGATGTGGCCGTTGCTGTTATTAGGCGGCATCACGATCTTTATCTTTGTGGAGCGTTTTCTGGCGATCCGCAAAGCTTCGGCTCTGGACATGAATTTCATGAACCGCATCCGCGACTACATCTCCGACGGCAAGATCTCGACGGCCATTCAGTTGTGTAAGAAAACCGACACACCGATTGCGCATATGATCGAGAAAGGGATCGAGCGCGTAGGCCGTCCGATGAGTGATGTGCAAACGGCAATCGAAAATGTGGCCAACCTCGAAGTCTCTAAACTGGAGAGCAACCTGCCTTTTCTGGCAACCATTGCCGGCGGTGCCCCGATGATCGGATTTTTGGGTACGGTGTTGGGTATGGTGCAGACCTTCATGGACATGTCGGCCGGTGGTGGCACGGTGGATCTGGCATTGCTGTCGGGCGGTATGTATGTGGCGATGGTGACCACTGTCATGGGTCTTATCGTGGGTATCCCCGCCTATTTCGGCTACAACTACTTGGTGGCGCGCATCGAGAAACTCGTGTTCCAAATGGAGGCAAACTCCATTGCTTTTATGGATATTCTCAATCAACCCGTTCAAAAATAGCACACCATGGCAATTAAACACGGTTCAAAGGTAGATAAGTCCTTCTCGGCATCGTCGATGACCGACTTGATGTTCCTGCTGCTGCTGTTTCTGCTGATTGCGACCACGCTCATCAATCCCAACGCCCTGAAGTTAATGCTTCCAAAGAGTTCCAATCAACTCAAGGACAAGGCAATGACAACGGTATCAATTCAGCAGAATGGCAGTCATTATAACTACTATGTAGAGTTGGAACAGATGCAGGACTGGGCGGGTGTGGAACAGGCATTGAAAACCCGTTTCAGCGGAGAGAAAGATCCCACGGTCTCGCTGCATTGCGACAAAACGGTCGCAGTGGAAGAGGTGGTGAAGATGATGAACATAGCCAAGGACAACAGTTACAAACTGATTTTAGCGACCGATCCGAATTAAGAAGCTGTTTTAAATTTATTCATCTCGTTCTTTTCGGCTCTTTTCACCCCAGTTTTCGTCCTATAAATCCTCATTTAGCTCGCTAAAATCGGATTTACAGGACAAAAACAGGAACAAAAATACCTCTCAAAATTCTTAGGAACGAGCGCAAACAAGCTTGCTTGATTTGCCGAGAGACGACAGAATTTATGTAAATAACTTCGGTAACAAATTCAAACAGTTTCTAAAAATGCACTACAACCCGAACGATAAGATGCCCACACGCTGGGCGACAGTTGCAACGACACTCTATGTGTTGCTGCTGTTGCTGGCGTTTTGGCTGGTGTCGTTTGATTTCAAACTCAATGTGCTGAAACCGGGTGACGGTATTCTGATTGATTTTGGAACAACAGAGCAGGGTTTTGGAGAGCGGGATCTATCGGCGACGGATGTCGAAGCACCGCCCCAGACGGCCTCGGCACCTTCGACAGCGGAGGATACGGAGTATCTGACGGTGAAGGAGAGTGAGGTGGAGGTGAAGCAGACGAAGCAGAAATCCGAACCTCAAAAGGAGATTGCACCGGTGGTAACTCCCAAACCGGCCGAGCCGAAGCCTGTCGTAGAGCCGACAAAGACCGTCAATACGAAGGCCTTGTTTCCCGGACGCACCGTCGGCAGCACAGCCAAGTCGGAAGGCGTTGTAGCGGGTGCGGGCAACCAAGGTGATCCAAGTGGCTCACCGCAGGGAAGTCACGACGGCACAGGACAAGGACTGTCGGGTGTGGCCTACGATCTGTCGGGTCGGTCCGTTGTCGGATCGCTGCCCAAGCCGGCTTATACGGCCAATGTGTCGGGCAAGGTAATTGTGGATGTCACGGTGGATGCGGGGGGACAGGTGACAGGGGCGACCTATCATCCGCAAGGCTCTACCACGAGCAACGCCTCGTTGGTGGCAGCAGCACGGGCGGCAGCCATGAAGGCTCGCTTCTCGGAAAGTGAAAGTTTTGTGCAGGGAGGTACGATTACCTATATCTTCCGAATGAATTAAGAAACTGTTTTAAATTTATTAATCTCCTCTTTTTGGCTCTTTTCGCCCCGGATTTACAGGACAAAAACAGGAACAAAAATACCTCTCAAAATTCTTAGGAACGAGCGCAAACAAGCTTGCTTGATTTGCCGAGAGAC
>JAVXCD010000080.1:0-8040 GCA_036659655.1 Alistipes sp. | reverse complement strand
TCGACAGGCTCGAGGATCGTAAACTGTGAACCTTGCGACCTCTCGACAGGCTTGAGAATCGTGTGACTAATTTCCATCAGATCCTAAGACAGCAGAAGCCCCGAACAATCGGGGCTTCTGCTGTCTTATATGGAGGTGTGGATTAATCCTCTAACTTCGCCACTAAAAATTCGCGGTTCAAGCGGGCGATGTGGGCAATGGAGATTGCTTTGGGGCACTCTGCCTGACAAGCACCCGTGTTGGTGCAGTTGCCGAATCCGAGTTCGTCCATCTTGGCAACCATGGCTTTGGCACGACGGGCACCTTCGACACGACCCTGTGGAAGTTTTGCAAGGCTCGATACGCGGGCTGCCACGAAAAGCATGGCCGAACCGTTTTTGCAGGTCGCAGCACAAGCACCGCAACCGATGCAGGCTGCTGCATCCATACTCTCCTCGGCATCGTCGCGTGCGATGGGAATCGCGTTGGCATCGGGCACAGAGTTGCTACGCACAGAGACGAAACCTCCGGCCTGAAGAATCTGGTCGTAGGAACTGCGGTTCACAACAAGGTCTTTGATGACGGGAAAAGCTCTCGAACGCCAAGGCTCAATGGTGATGGTCTCACCGTCTTTGAACTGGCGCATGTAGATCTGGCAGGTGGTGACCGCCTGCTCCGGACCGTGTGCATGGCCGTTGATGTGCAGCGAACACATACCGCAGATACCCTCGCGGCAGTCGTGGTCGAAAGCCACAGGCTCCTTGTCAGCGTAGATGAGGTCGTTGTTCATGATGTCCAGCATCTCAAGGAATGAGGTGTCGGGCGTGATGTTTTCGACTTTGTAGCTCTCGAAAGCACCCTGTGCTTTAGCGTCTTTTTGACGCCATATCTTTAATGTAAAATTCATTGTTCTACCTATTTATTAAAGTTCAACGTCAAATACTTAATCCTTATAGTTACGTTGTGCCGGGTGTACAAACTCAAAGTCGAGAGCCTCTTTTGTTAATTCGGGGGCTACATCCATGCCTTTATATTCCCAGACGGCAGCATACACAAAGTTTTCGTCATCGCGTTTAGCCTCACCTTCGGGAGTCTGGTGCTCTGTGCGGAAGTGTCCGCCGCAAGACTCCTCACGGTTCAGTGCATCGCGTGCCATCAACTCACCCAACTCCAAGAAATCGGCCAAACGAAGTGCCTTTTCGAGCTCCACATTGAAGTCATTGGCTTTGCCAACCACTTTCACATCTTTCCAGAACTCCTTGCGCAGAGCCTCGATTTGAACGATCGCCTCTTTGAGCGAGTCTGCCGTACGCGCCATGCCCACATGATCCCACATAATGTGACCTAATTTCTTGTGGATGTCGTCTACCGACTGCTTGCCCTTGATGGCAAAGAGTTTCTCAATCTTCGCCTTGACTGCTTTTTCGGCCTCCACAAATGCGGGGGTGTCAGTAGCGACTTTCTTGGCTTGAATTTTATGTGCAAGGTAATCACCGATGGTGTAGGGCAACACAAAATAACCGTCGGCCAGACCTTGCATCAGCGCGGAAGCACCCAAACGGTTTGCACCGTGATCCGAGAAGTTTGCCTCACCGATAGCATAGAGACCGGGGACGGTGGTCATCAGGTTGTAATCCACCCAGATACCGCCCATGGTGTAATGCACGGCGGGGAAGATCTGCATCGGCTGCTCGTAAGGATTCACGTCGGTGATCTCCTTATACATATCGAACAAGTTGCCGTAGCGTTGTTTGATCACCTCTTTGCCCAGACGCACGAGTGCGGTTTTGAAGTCGAGGAACACAGCCAAGCCGGTTTCGTTGACACCGAATCCGGCATCGCAACGCTCCTTGGCAGCACGTGAAGCCACGTCACGCGGCACAAGGTTACCGAAAGCGGGGTAGCGACGCTCCAAATAGTAGTCGCGGTTCTCCTCGCTCACATCCGAAGGTTTCAGTGCACCCGAACGGATAGCAGCCACATCTTCGATACGTTTGGGAACCCAAATGCGGCCGTCGTTACGCAACGACTCCGACATCAGCGTCAATTTCGACTGCTGTGTGCCGTGTACCGGAATGCAGGTGGGGTGAATCTGTGTGAAGCAGGGATTGGCGAAGCCGGCACCTTTGCGGTAGCATTGGAATGCGGCCGAACCGTTGGAGTTCATGGCGTTGGTCGAGAGGAAGAACACGTTTCCGTAGCCGCCCGAAGCGATCACCACGGCGTGTGCGCCGAAGCGTTCGATCTCGCCTGTGATCAAATTACGTGTAATGATACCTTTCGCCTCGCCATCCTCAATCACAAGATCGAGCATTTCGTGACGAGGGTAACTGGTGACTGAACCGTTGGCAATCTCCTTATTTAATACGGAGTAAGCACCCAGCAGCAACTGCTGTCCGGTTTGACCGCGGGCGTAGAACGTACGCGAAACCTGTGCACCGCCAAACGAACGATTGGCCAGCAGGCCGCCGTACTCACGGGCAAAAGGTACACCTTGCGCCACACATTGGTCGATGATGAGGTTCGAGACCTCGGCCATGCGGTAGACATTTGCCTCACGTGCACGGTAGTCACCGCCCTTGATGGTGTCGTAGAATAGGCGATAGACCGAGTCGTTGTCGTTCTGGTAGTTTTTGGCTGCATTGATGCCGCCCTGTGCTGCGATGGAGTGCGCACGACGGGGGGAGTCGGAGATGCAGAATACTTTTACATTATATCCCAGTTCGCCGAGCGAAGCGGCAGCCGATGCACCACCTAAGCCTGTGCCGATGATGATGATGTCGAGTTTGCGCTTGTTTGCGGGGCTTACTACCTTGATAGCTTCCTTGTGGTTACTCCATTTTTGTGCGAGTTCGCCTACGGGAATTTTAGAATCTAATTTTAAAGCCATATCTTGTGTGTGTTTTTAATTCGACAATCAATTAGCAGTTACTCATGCAGGGGCATACGCTCTGGATGAAGTAAAATACAACCACGGCTGCGAAACCAAGGAATACAAGGGTTGCAACGATGTTGGAGAGGCACTTCAGGCGCGGATACCACGTGTTATTGGCCCAGCCCACAGTCTGGAACATAGACCACACACCGTGGGTGAGGTGGAACCACAGAGCGGCAAACCACAACAGATAGATCACCACATAGTACCACAGCGAGAAGGTGTACGCGATGAGCGAGGCACCGTCTGCGGGACTGAGTCCGAGTGAATTTTCTTCTCCGCCGAGGATCTCTACGAGCTGCATTTTAGCCCAGAAATTGAAGAGGTGGAGAGCCATGCCGACGAGGATGATGAAACCGAGCACCAGCATATTCTTCGATGCCCATGCCACACCCTTTTCGGTCACGGTCACGTCGTACCGCTGCGAACCGCGTGCTTTGTAGTTGTTTAGCGTGAGAATCACGGCATAGATAAAATGCACGATAACACCCGCCGCAAGCACAGCCGTGCCTGCTAATGCATACCAGTTGGCACCCAGAAATTCACAGATCATGTTGTAGCCCTCAGGCGAGATGATTGCTGTGATGTTCATAGACATGTGGAAGAGGATGAAGAGCACAAGGAAGCACCCTGTGATACTCATCACCAACTTCTTGCCAAGAGATGAATCAGATAAAAAACAGCTCATAATGATTTAATTTTGTTGATATTTATGAATGATTTATGTTCAAGCAGTGCAAAGATAGTTATTGTTTGCAGAATAACAATACAAACGTCCGGGATTTTCAAGTAGCGATACTAAGAAACTGTTTTAAATTTATTAATCTCCTCTTTTCGGCTCTTTTCGCCCCGGCTTTTGTCCTGTAAATTCTCATTTAGCGTGCTAAAATCGGATTTACAGGACAAAAACAGGAACAAAAATAGCTCTCACATAACTTCGGTAACAAATTTAAACAGCTTCTAAATTCACACAATTCAAAAAAACAGTTTCTGAGCCATCCAAAATATTTATATAGAAATCCAGACTTTTTTGTATCTTTGCAAATTGTTGGAAAATATAAATAATACAATATGAAATTCAGAGAATATAAAGGACTTGATCTGGCAGGTTTGGCCTCAGATGTACTCAAGGAGTGGGATGCAGACGATACATTTCACAAAAGTATCTCCACTCGCAAGGGACATCCTGCGTTTGTATTTTACGAAGGCCCTCCTTCCGCAAACGGCATGCCCGGCATTCACCACGTCATGGCGCGTACCATCAAGGATATTTTCTGCCGTTACAAAACCCAACAAGGCTATCTGGTGCACCGCAAAGCGGGCTGGGACACTCACGGACTGCCTGTGGAGTTGGGGGTGGAGAAGAAACTCGGCATCACCAAAGAGAACATCGGCAAGACCATCTCGATCGAGGAATATAACCGCACTTGCCGCGAGGCAGTGATGGAATATACGGGCGTTTGGGAGGATCTAACCCGTCAGATGGGCTATTGGGTCAACATGGACGACCCCTATGTCACTTACGATAATAAATATATCGAGACTCTGTGGTGGTTACTCAAACAACTATTCGACAAGGGATTACTCTATAAGGGTTACACGATTCAGCCCTATTCGCCCGCTGCCGGCACCGGACTTTCGACCCACGAATTGAACCAGCCGGGCTGTTACCGGGACGTGAAAGACACCACCTGCACGGCGCAGTTTGCCGTGGTGCGCAATGCGCAGAGTGAGTGGCTGTTTGAGAATGTACAGGGTACACTTTATTTTTTGGCATGGACGACCACTCCGTGGACTTTGCCGTCGAATACGGCCTTGGCTGTGGGGGCAGGCATCGAATACGTCAAGGTTAAATGCCGCAATCCTTATACGGATATTGCGCAGACCGTGATCATGGCTAAGGAGCTGGTTAACAGTTGTTTCACGAAGAAAATGGAAGGCACCTTCGAGGTGGAGCCGCAAACCTTTACCGGGGCGCAACTCACAGGGATCGTCTACGAACAGTTGTTGCCTTGGGTGAAACCCATGGGTGACGCTTTCCGTGTGATTACCGGGGATTTTGTGACCACCTCCGACGGTACGGGCATCGTACATATTGCACCGACGTTCGGTGCGGACGATGATCGTGCGGCACGTGTGGCCGGTATTGCACCGCTCTTCATGGTCGATACGGCTGGTAAAAATCAGCCGATGGTGGATCGCACGGGTCGCTTTTTCCGCTTGGAGGAGTTGGATCCCGATTTTGTGAAGAAGAATATGGATGTCGAAAAATATGCGCCCTATGCAGGCCGTTGCGTGAAAAATGCGTTCGACGATACGCTTGCGAGCGACGAAACCACCCTCGATATTGATATTTCGGTGATGCTGAAGACGGAGAATAAAGTATTTAAAATAGAGAAACATACCCACTCCTATCCTCATTGCTGGCGCACGGATAAACCCGTGTTGTACTATCCTCTCGACTCGTGGTTCATTCGCACGACGGCGTTGAAGGAGCGCATGATCGAGCTGAATAAGACGATCCGCTGGAAACCCGAATCAACCGGTTCGGGACGTTTTGGCAAGTGGCTCGAAGGACTGGTAGATTGGAACCTGTCTCGTTCGCGTTTCTGGGGTACGCCCTTGCCGGTGTGGGCAACGGAAGATCATGCGGAACTCAAATGTATCGGCTCGATTCAGGAGTTGATCGCGGAGATCGAGTTGTCGGTCAAGGCGGGCTTCATGAAAGAAAATCCCTACAAGAACTTCAAAGTGGGGGATATGTCGAAAGAAAATTACGACGTGACAAATATAGATCTGCACCGTCCGTGGGTCGACTCGATCGTGTTGGTGTCACCCAAGGGTGAGCCGATGACGCGCGAAAGCGACTTGATTGATGTTTGGTTCGATTCGGGTGCGATGCCTTATGCGCAGTTGCACTATCCGTTCGAAAACAGTGGCGAGACCTTCCGTACGGTTTATCCGGCTGATTTCATCGCCGAGGGGGTGGATCAGACCCGTGGCTGGTTCTTCACGTTGCACGCTATCGCCACGATGCTCTTTGATTCTGTGGCCTTCAAAAATATTATCTCCAACGGATTGGTGCTTGATAAAAATGGCAACAAAATGTCGAAACGGTTGGGCAATGCCGTCGATCCGTTTGAGGTGCTGAATGCCTATGGTGCAGATGCCACCCGCTGGTATATGATTGCCAACTCGCAACCGTGGGACAACCTGAAGTTCGACAAAGAGGGGGTGGACGAGGTGCGTCGGAAGTTCTTTGGGACACTCTACAATACCTATTCGTTCTTCGCGCTCTATGCCAATGTGGATGATTTTACGGGCAAGGAACCGGAGGTGCCTCTCGCCGATCGACCGGAGATAGATCGCTGGATCATTTCGCTGCTCAATACATTGGTGAAGGATGTCACGGCTTCGCTGGAGGCCTACGATCCCACGCCGGCGGCACGTATGATTCAGGACTTTGTGGGTGAGAATCTCTCGAATTGGTATGTGCGCTTGAATCGTAAACGTTTTTGGGGCGGCAAGATGGACGAAGATAAATTGGCAGCCTATCAGACACTCTACACCTGTCTGGAGACCGTGTCGATGCTCTCAGCACCCTTTGCACCCTTCATCTCGGATCGTATTTTCCGTGATTTGAATGCTTTAAGTGGCCGTCATGCTGCCGAATCAGTGCACCTCTCGATCTTCCCAAAGGCCGACCAATCGCTCATTAATGCCGATTTGGAGGAGATGATGTCGCTGGCTCAGCAGGTTTCGTCGATGGTGCTGGCTTTGCGCCGTAAGGTTGGCATCAAGGTGCGCCAGCCGCTGACTAAGATACTGATTCCGGTGCTTGATCCTGCAATGGTGCGTCATATAGAAGCAGCTAAAGTGCTGATTATGGGGGAAGTAAATATTAAGGAAATCGAACTCATAGAGAAGACAACAGGCCTGATTACCAAACGCATAAAGCCTAATTTTAAGACTTTAGGTCCCAAATACGGCAAATATATGAAGCAGATTGCTGCCATGGCTGCCGAATTCACACAGGAGCGCATTGCCGAAATAGAGGGATCCGAGCAATTTGCCCTCGATTTGGGCGCGGAGACGATCCGCGTTACTCCTGCGGATTTCGAGATCACCTCGGAGGATATGCCCGGCTGGCTGGTGGCCTCGGAGGGTAAATTGACCGTGGCACTCGATATCACTGTCACTGCGGAGTTGCGTGCGGAAGGTGTGGCACGTGAGTTGATTAACCGTATTCAGAATATTCGCAAAGATTCGGGATTCGAGGTGACGGATAAAATTCGTGTCGAGATTGAAAACAAAGATTTTGCCACCGAGGCTATTGCCAACTATGCGGACTACATTGGTTTACAGACCTTGGCTGTGGAGGTAAAATCGGCGACTGTGCCTGTCGGAAAATTTATTGTAGACTCAGAGGTTGACGAAGTGCCGATCAAGATTGCGGTAAGCAAAATATAGTAAATTTTACATCGGGAAAATTTGGTATATACAAAAAAAGTACTTAATTTTACATAAAACCTAAAAAGGGAGACAGTATTATGGCAGAAGAGAAAACAAGATATGGAGATGCTGAACTGGCAGAATTCAGAGAACTGATTAACAAGAAACTTGTAAATGCACGTGCTGATTACGAACTGCTGCGTGCTACCATTACTCATACCGCAGATAATGACACGGAAGATACTTCTCCCACGTTCAAAGTGCTGGAAGAGGGTGCGGCGACGTTGTCGAAAGAGGAGAGCGGCCGTTTAGCTGCTCACCAGATGAAGTTTATCCAGAACCTTGAGATGGCTTTGGTGCGCATTGAGAACAAGTCTTACGGCATTTGTAAGACTACGGGTAAACTTATTCCTAAGGAGCGTTTGATGAAAGTTCCCCACGCCACGGAATGTATCGAGGCAAAAGAGGGACGCAAATAAGATACATATACCTTTTATATGACAAAGGACGACTAAATAGTCGTCCTTTGTCGTTTTCATCCTTTCTCGGGATCGCTGATTATCATATAAAACACACCCGATCCTCGAGCTTGTCGAGAGGTCGCAAAGTCATGATGCGTCACGTTGAATGAGAAATCCACGATCCTCGAGCCTGTCGAGAAGTCGCAAAGGTCT
>JAVXCD010000079.1:0-8104 GCA_036659655.1 Alistipes sp. | reverse complement strand
CAGTATACTTTGCGACCTCTCGACAGGCTCGAGGAGCGGATTGTTTTCCCTGCTTATTTGCCGCTTCCGACGAATTCTTAGAATCTCAAGAAGCCTAAATTATCAAGAAAGATCAGCGCCAGCACGGCCGGGCAGATGTATCGCAGCAGAAAGATAAATACACCGTAAATGCGGAAGCGCAGGGTGCCGTTGTTGGTGATCTGCGCCTTGAGAAGCCGCTGATCGAGTTTCCAGCCCACAAAGAGGCAGGTGAACATTCCACCTGCGGGCAGCAGGATGTTGGCAGTCACGAAGTCGAGCGAATCAAAAAGGGTGAGCCCGAAAATTTTATATCCGTTCAACACCCCCATCGAGAGGGAGGCCACGGAGGCCAGTGTAGCCGTGGTCACAGTAGCAATCCAAGCCGCTACGTTGCGGCTTTTATGCCACTCTTCGTGCAGGTAGACCGTGAGTACTTCGTGGAGCGAAATCGTTGAGGTCAAAGCTGCCACGATGAGAAGCAGGAAGAAAATCGTTGACCACACCATGCTCCACGGCATGCCGTTGAAGATGCTCGGCAGAGTGACAAAAACCAGCGACGGACCCGCTGACGGTTCGATTCCCACACTGAAGACCGCCGGAAAAATGACCACTCCCGCAAGAATTGCTACGGCCGTGTCGAGGATTGTGACGTTGAGTGCTGTGTGGCGCAGATTGGTGTCGGGCTTGAAGTAGGAGGCGTAGGTCACCATGCACCCCAGCCCAATGGAAAGCGAGAAAAAAGCCTGTCCCAAAGCCACCAACACCGTGGTGGTGGTCACTTTCGAGAAGTCGGGCAAGAAGAAAAACTCCAGTCCCGCCATGCCTCCCGGCATCAACAGCGAATGAATCGAGAGAGCGATGAGAATCAGAAACAGCAGAGGCATGAGAATTTGCGCCGACCGCTCAATGCCCTTCTGCACACCCATCGCGATGACAAAGTGTGTGAGTAGTGCAAAGAGGCAGGTATAGAGCACCGGCCGCCACGGATTCTGGATGAATTCATCGAAGAACGTTTTATACTCCTCAGCCGTAGTATATTGCGCAAGATCTCCCGTGAGCGAGTGCACCATGTATTCGAGTGTCCAGCCCGACACCACGAAATAGAACCCCAAAATCAGCAGTGCCGACAGGATGCTGTTATAGCCCAAAAAACTCCACTTGCGATCGAGTGTGCGGTACGCTCCGACGGAGTTTTTACGCGTAGCGCGACCCACCGAAAATTCGGCCAGCATGATGGGTAAACCCAGCAAAATGACGCAGAGGATGTAGATAATCAGAAAAGCACCGCCGCCATTGTCGCCGGCGACATAGGGAAACCGCCAAATATTTCCCAACCCCACCGCACTTCCTGCGGCAACAAGCACGGCACTCAGTTTGCCGCCCAGCGTAACACGACTTTGCTCACTCATAATTCGATATTTTTGTAGCCGTCACCAGTTATCGACAATGGTCAGCAATAACCGGATCGTCTCTTAGAAACTGTTTTAAATTTATTAATCTCGTTCTTTTCGGCTCTTTTCGCCCCAGTTTCCGTCCTGTAAATCCTCATTTAGCTCGCTAAAATCGGATTTACAGCACAAAAACAGGAACAAAAATAGCGCTGAAATAACTTCGGAAACAAATTCAAACAGTTTCTTATTTTTCCAAGGTGACGCTCACTTTTTCAATTTTACCTCCCAAGGGCGGTGCTAATTTCGATACCGTGCATTTCACGTGCCGAACCGGCTTGAAATGAGCATAGATGGCCTCGATAATATTTAACGCCACTCGCTCGACGGTGTGTTGTGTGATGTGCATCTGCTCACGGGTAATCTCATACACAGTCAGGTAGTTGACCGCATTTTCCACCCGATCTGTCGTGGCAATTTCGCCCAACAAGGTGGTGATCTCCAAATCAACCGTAAAACGGTTGCCCACTTTGCGTTCCAGTGCATAGCAGCCATGAAACGCACGGAACTCCATCTGAGACAGCGTAATGCGATATTCCATTATTCAACGATAAGCAGATAGTAATTTTTCTTCCCTTTTTGCACCAACAGGTATTTGCCGGCAATCAGATCAGTCTCAGTTACGGCCGACATCGGATCGGTGACCTTCTCTTTGTTGAGCGAAACACCTCCGCCTTGCACCATTTTGCGGCACTCGCCTTTCGAAGGGAATATTTCGGTCTTCTCTGCGCAGAGATCCACAAACGAGAGTCCCAACTCCGCCTTGGCAAGTTTGAACTGCGGCACACCCTCGAACACCTGCAACAAAGTTTGCTCATCCAAATGGTGTAGCGCCTCCGAAGTCGCTCCACCAAAGAGAATAGCCGAGGCCTCAACCGCCTGTTCGTAATCCTCTTTCGAGTGGATGGTGGTGGTGATCTCCTGTGCCAATCTTTTTTGCAGGGTGCGCAGGTGTGGTGCTGCACGATGCTCGGCGATCAAGGCGTCGATGGTCTCGCGATCCAGCAACGTGAAGATTTTGATATACCGTTCGGCATCTTCGTCGCTGACGTTGAGCCAGAATTGATAGAACTTGTAGGGCGAAGTGTAGCGCGGATCGAGCCAGATGTTGCCACTCTCGGTCTTGCCAAATTTTGTGCCGTCAGCCTTGGTGATCAGCGGGCAGGTGATGCCGTAAGCCTCCGCATCAATTTTGCGACGGATCAACTCGGTGCCCGTGGTGATATTACCCCACTGGTCGGAGCCGCCAAGTTGGATTTTGCAGTTGATCGTCTGGAACAGATGCAGAAAGTCGAACCCCTGTACCAATTGGTAGGTAAATTCGGTGAACGACATGCCATCACCCTCACCGCTGAAGCGTTTTTTGACCGAATCTTTCGACATCATGTAGTTCACGGTGATCAACTTGCCGATGTCGCGGATGAAGTCGAGAAAGGTAAAATCCTTCATCCAGTCGTAGTTGTTGACCATCAACGCCGCGTTGGGTGCATCCGACTCGAAGTCGAGCAACTTAGACAACTGCCGTTTGATGGCCTCTTGGTTGTGGCGCAGGGTTTTCTCGTCGAGCAGGTTGCGTTCCTGCGACTTGCCGCTGGGATCGCCGATCATGCCCGTCGCACCGCCGATCAGAGCTACGGGGCGATGCCCGCACATCTGAAAATGCTTGAGGATCATCACACTCACCAAGTGTCCTATGTGTAGCGAGTCGGCCGTCGGGTCGATACCCACATAGGCCGTTGTCATCTCTTTTTCGAGTTGCTCTTTTGCTCCCGGCATGATGGTGTGAATCATGCCTCTCCATTCCAATTCTTCAACGAAATTTTTTGTTGCCATCGATTACTATCTGTTTTTGTTTACTATTTTTTTAGAAACTGTTTGAATTTGTTACCGAAGTTATTTTAGTGCTATTTTTGTTCCTGTTTTTGTTCTATCAATCCGATTTTAGCGGGCTAAATGAGGATTGACAGAACAAAAACCGGGGCGAAAATAGCCGAAAAGAACAAGATTAATAAATTTAAAACAGTTTCTTATTCTACCTCCAAATCCAATGCCTTGCGTAACTCTATTAGCAACGGATTTTTCTCAGTCATGTATTTCACCCGATCTTCAAGTTTGATGGGTCGGTCGGACTTGATTTGCTCGTTGACCGTCACCTCCAAGTCGATCAGACCTTCTATGTTGGCCAGTTGTGCTACCCGCATCAGCATCTCTGTCTTGCTGCGCAAAATCTCTTCGCGCAACGCTTCGGTCGGGACACTCACGCAGAGGGTGTGGTCACGGAAAATCATTCGCTCAAAGGCATCCACAAAACGAGGACGTTTCGCTTGAATGAGATTCAATATGGCTGTCCGTGCCGCCTCTAACTTCTCCGTGCAGGCAGGATCAATCTCCGGGACTTCGAGTTCCTCGCAACTCTCCCCATCCGCATCCTCCTCCACCTCGGCCACGGCACTCATCAACTCCGTAATAGAGGCCCCCGAAATCAGAGAATTGCGCTTCGGTCGGGAGATGGGCTTGACGTTTTGCGGTTGTGGTTCGACCACTTTTGCGGATTCCTGCGGTGCATTGACAACCGGCGCGGGTGCTGATGCGGGACTTGCCGATACCGGCTCGTGAGCCGTGGACACGGATTGTTCCGTTGCGGGCGTGCTGCGGGGGGTGAGTTCGGGGAGTTGAAGCTCCTCAGATGCTATAAGTTCATTTTTTTTTTGACCGAGACCGGCAATTTTCATCAGTCCCAGTTCCACCAACAGGCGTTGATTGGAAGATTGCCTAAACTTGCCGTCCAACTCCGTGAGCAGCGTGATGGCTCCGAATAAAAATCCGACACTGCAATCGACCGCCTGCATTTTATATCGTTCCGAGAGAGAACCGGTCACCTCCAAGAGCGGCAGTGTAGCAGGGTTTTTCGCCACTAACAGGTCGCGCAAGTGGCGGTTGAGTCCCGACAGGAAGGTTTGTCCCGAAAATCCTTTGTTCAACACCGTGTCGAAACAGAGCAGTGTGTCGATGTAGTTCCCGGCCAACAGCATCTCGGTGATCCCAAAATAGGTGTCGTAATCCAGTACATTGAGTGTCTGCGCCACCTGCTTGAAGTCGAGTTGCTGCCCGCAAAACGAAACCGCCTTGTCGAACATCGACAGCGCATCGCGCATACCGCCATCGGCTTTCTGTGCGATGAGGTTGAACGATTCGTCGTCACAGGTAATATGCTCTTCACCTGCAATATATTTCAAGTATTCAACGGAATCCTCCACGCGAATGCGGTTGAAGTCATAGATCTGACAACGGGAGAGAATCGTCGGTATAATTTTGTGTTTCTCGGTGGTAGCAAGGATGAAAATGGCGTGCGCAGGTGGCTCTTCGAGTGTTTTCAGGAACGCGTTAAATGCCGATGCCGAGAGCATATGCACCTCGTCGATGATGAACACCGAGTAGCGACCGATCTGCGGGATGATGCGCACCTGCTCGATGAGTGTGCGAATGTCGTCCACCGAATTGTTGGATGCGGCATCCAATTCGTGGATATTCATCGATCGTCCGTCGTCGAAACTGCGACACGATTCACATTCGTTGCAGGCCTCCGCCCCGTGGGGATTGAGACAGTTGATAGCCTTGGCGAAGATGCGGGCACACGTAGTTTTGCCCACCCCGCGCGGACCACAGAAGAGATAGGCATGCGCCAACTGATTCCGCTCGATCGCATTTTTCAGGGTGGAGGTAATGTGCTTCTGCCCAACAACCGAAGCAAAGGTCGCAGGGCGGTATTTTCTTGCGCTAACAATAAAATCACTCATAATAGTGCAAAGATAGGAAACAATTCATAATTCACAATTCATAATTTAGATTTTTTGACAGGATAATCCGACAAAGTGACAGCATTTTCTCGCCTTGAAATGACAAATAGTGACACTGTGTCAGTAGTTGCGGGATTGGCAGAGAATTTGCATTTTACAGGAGAAACAAATGAAATTAAACAGATAAAATTATGAATATAAACAGTTTAACCATCAAGGCGCAAGAGGTGCTTCAGCAAGCAATGACTCTTGCCAAGCACAACGGCAACCAAGCAGTGGAGCCGTTGCACCTACTGAGCATATTGCTTCGGGAGGACGATTCGCTATCTACATTTTTGTTGGGGCGTGTAGGTGTGAATGTGCGAACGTTGCGTGACGAGGTGACTCAGGCTGCGGGCTCACTACCGCAGGTGACAGGGGCGGGTGAGCAATTTTTCTCGCAGGACACCTCGAAAGTCATTCAGCGAGCGATCGACTTCACCAAGAATTTCAACGACAAATACGCCTCTGTCGAGCACTTATTGTTGGGGATCATTGCCGAAAAAGGCACAGCAGGCGAATTGTTGAAGCACAACGGAGCCACCGAAAAAGAGGTACTGGAAGCCATCCGCAGTTTCCGCAAGGGTGCCACGGTCGATTCGCAAACCTCCTCGCAGGAGTTCGATGCGCTGGGTAAATACGCCATCAACCTCAATGAGATGGCGCGCAACGGGAAGTTAGATCCGGTTATCGGGCGTGACGAAGAGATCCGCCGGGTGTTGCAGATTCTTTCCCGCCGCACCAAGAACAACCCGATTTTAGTGGGCGAGGCCGGTGTGGGAAAAACAGCCATCGCCGAGGGCATTGCCCACCGAATTGTCAATGGCGATGTGCCTGAGAATCTGAAGTCGAAACTGATTTTTTCGCTCGACATGGGGGCGTTGATTGCCGGTGCGAAGTACCAAGGCGAGTTTGAGGAGCGATTGAAGGCGGTGGTACAGGAGGTCATAGCCGGTGACGGCGAGATCCTGCTATTCATCGACGAAATCCACACCTTGGTCGGTGCCGGTAAGGGCAGCGGTGCGATGGATGCTGCGAACATCCTCAAGCCGGCGCTGGCGCGAGGGGAACTGCGCACCATCGGTGCAACGACACTCGACGAATTCCAAAAATATTTTGAGCAAGATAAGGCTTTGGAGCGTCGTTTCCAGAAGGTCATGGTCAACGAACCTTCGGCGGAAGATGCCATTTCGATCTTGCGCGGATTGAAAGAGCGGTACGAGAACCACCATCAAGTGCGGATCAAGGACGAGGCGATCATTGCCGCTGTGGAACTCTCGACACGCTACATCACCTCCCGTTTTTTGCCAGACAAGGCGATTGACCTGATGGATGAGGCGGCCTCGAAATTGCGGTTGGAGATGAATTCGGTGCCTGAGGAGATCGACATCCTCGATCGGCGGGTGCGTCAGTTCGAAATCGAGCGAGAGGCGATCCGCCGCGAGAAAGATAAGGCGCGCGTGGAACTGCTCACCAAGGAGATTGAGGAACTGAACGCCAAGCGCTCGGCTCTGCGTGCCAAGTGGGAGGGGGAACGTGATCTGCTGAAAAAGATGCAGCAGAATAAGGACCAAATCGAGCGATTGAAGGTAGAGGCACAACAGGCTGAACGTCAAGGTGATTATGGTCGTGTGGCGGAGATTCGTTACGGCAAAATCCAGCAAGCCGAAAAGCAGATCGAAGCACTCAAGGCCGAGCTGAAACTGACGGCTATAAACGGCGCGATGATCAAGGAAGAGGTTGATGCAGAAGATATTGCCGAGGTTGTATCCCGCTGGACAGGCATTCCTGTGTCGCGGATGCTGGCCTCGGAGCGGGAGAAACTGCTCCACATGGAGACGGAATTGCACAAGCGCGTCGTCGGACAACAGGCGGCGATCGTCGCTATTTCGGATGCTGTGCGTCGTTCGCGTGCAGGGCTGAATGACGCACGCAAACCCATCGGGTCGTTCATCTTCCTCGGCACAACAGGTGTGGGGAAGACCGAATTGGCAAAGGCCTTGGCCGAATTTCTCTTCAATGACGACAACATGCTGACACGCATTGACATGAGTGAGTATCAGGAGCGACACAGTGTCTCGCGACTGGTGGGTGCGCCTCCGGGATATGTGGGCTACGACGAGGGGGGACAACTCACCGAAGCGGTGCGGCGCAAGCCCTACTCGGTGGTGCTGCTTGACGAGATTGAGAAGGCGCATCCCGACGTATTCAACATCCTATTGCAGGTGCTCGATGACGGACGGCTGACCGACAACAAGGGGCGCACGGTGGACTTTCGCAATACCATCGTTATTATGACCTCAAACATGGGTTCACAGGTCATTCAGGACAATTTTTCGGCAGCATTTGATGGTCACAACATTTCGGAGCAGGTGGTCGAGAAGACGCGTATGGAGGTAATTGAGTTGCTGAAGCAGCAGCTGAAACCCGAATTTCTGAATCGCATCGACGAGATCGTGATGTTCGAGCCACTGACACACAAAGACATAGAACGGATTGTGGATATTCAGTTGTCGATTATCGGCAAGATGCTGTCGGAGAATGGAATCCGACTGGAATATACGGAGAAAGCCAAAGAGTGGATTGCCACTACCGGCTACGATCCGCTGTTCGGCGCACGCCCGGTGAAACGCACCATTCAACGTTCGGTAGTTAACGAGCTCTCGAAGCAGATTTTGGCGGGTGAGGTGAACCGCGAAAAACCGATCACCATCGATGCGAATGACGCTGGACTTACCTTTGCGAACTAAGAAGCTGTTTGAATTTGTTACCGAAGTTATTTTAGCGCTATTTTTGTTC
>JAVXCD010000078.1:0-8119 GCA_036659655.1 Alistipes sp. | reverse complement strand
CATGACCTTTGCGACCTCTCGACAGGCTCGAGGATCGTACATTGTAACCTTTGTAACCCTTGCGACCTCTCACAGGCTCGAGGAGCGGGTGGGTATTTTCATCAACAAGAATTACGACTTATACCTCCTCCAAAAAATGGGTCATTCTAAATCTACCGAATGTCCCAGATCCCGGCACTTCGTTCAAGGGTGATCAGCGACACCGAGTGGTTGAAGAGCGTTTCAATGTAGACGGCACGCACTTCGTTGTAAGTGCGCTGCGCGTTCAGTACCTCCAACAGCGAGGTCTCACCCCGATTATAACTGTATGTTTTTCCCTCGATTACCGCTTTGGCCTTGTCTAACATGCCTTGGTTAAAACGCTCAACCTGAGCACAAAAAGAGAGGTAATTGCCGTAATTCTGGTATACCTCAGTTTGCACCTCTAATTGTGCCTGCTGATAGTATTTCTCAGCTTGGGCGGCTTTGTGTGCCGCAGATTGAATGGTGCCTCTGTTGAAGTTGGAAAATTTCAGGGGAATGGTTAATCCGATGGTCATACCGCTGAATTTGGGCGCGGGAGCCAATGTGTTGCGCACCTCGGTGTTGTAGTTGTAGCCCAATGAGAGGTCAAAATCCATGTTCCGCTCGCGATGAGCCAATTTTAGGGCCTTTTCTGCCACATCGACATTTTTCATGGCTGCCACCAAATCCGCACGGTTATCGAGAGCCGCGGCGAGCAGATCTGCACAGGAAAACCTACGTGTGGCGACCTCAAATCCACCGGTTGGAACATACAGTGTGTCGGCTCGGAACTTTCCCAGCGGCACGTTTAGGGCTGCATACGCATTTTGCAAATCACTCTGCGCTTGTAGAAGTTCGTTGTAAATTACGCCAGCCTCCAGTCGGCTTTGCATGGCATCGGTCTCGGTGATCTTGCCCAGTGTGAATTTAATGCTGTCAGCTTTTGCTAATTCGCTGATGCTTTGATACGAACTGCGTTGCAATTCGTAGAGTTGTTTTTGCTTGATGGCTGCAAAGTAGGCAATTGTGGCATCGGCGCGCAGCTTGCTGAAAAAATCCTCCAGCAATGCTGTACTAAGTTCCTTTTCGCTGCGTGCAAGGTCTATGCGGGCACTGCGCTTGCCGGGTGAAAAGGTCTTGCTCAATCCGACGGTCACCCCTTGCCCCATCTGCATACGGCTATCATCGTTGTTGGCGTATTCTACGGCGAGCGAGGGGTCGTTGAATATTTTTGCTACACGGATGTTGGCATCGGCAATCGGAATATTGAGTTTCTCGGCCGCATAGGCGAGGTTTCCCTCGCGCACTTTGGCCATGTAGTCGGGGTAATCTATGGACTGCTCTACCTGCGCCATGGTCATCAGGGGCAGCAGAGTGAGGAGGATTAAAATTTTATTTTTCATGAACTTCGGGGCGTTTATGTTTTGTGTGATAAGTTTCGATCATATAGTAGAGTGCCGGCAGAATGTAGAGCGTGATGACGGTTGCAAAGAGCAATCCGTAGACAATCACCGTGGCCAACGGACGTTGCACATCCGAACCGATACCCGTGGAGAGTGAGGCCGGCAACAGTCCGAGAATTGCCACCGAAGCGGTCATTAGAATTGGCCGGAAACGATGGCGTGTCCCCTCAAGAACAGCTTGCTTGAGTGGAATTTCTGCATCTTTACGCAGGTTGTTGATGTGTGAGATCATGATGACACCATTTTGAATAGCCACACCGAACAGGGCGATGAAACCTACGGCGGACGACACATTGAGCGTCATGCCCCGCACGTTGAGTGCCAGCATACCGCCAAATAGAGCCAGTGGCACGACGCTCATTAATGTTGCGGCCTGACGGAATTTACCTGTGGCTACGATCAGCAGGAGCAACATAATCGCCAAGGCAAGAGGAACGACGATGGCAAGGCGCGAGTAGGCACGATGCTGATTCTCAAACTGTCCCGCCCATTTTGTGTGCACTGTTTCGTGGTCGTAAGTCACTTCGTTGGCAATGGCACGGTTGGCGTTGTGAAGGAAAGTCGTCAGGTCCACGCCGCGCAGATTGACCCGCACGGTCAGGTGTCGCTCATTCATCTCGCGGGTGATGGTGCTGGCACCCGTAGTCATTTTTACTTGAGCAACTTGTGAGAGTGGAATTTTAATTCCATCTGCCGTGGTAAGCATCAAGGATCCTATTTTTTCGGGTGTATTGCGGTAGTTTTCGTTGTAGCGGCAAATCACATCATACGATTTACTACCCACAAAAATTTGCGAAATGGATTTGCCTCCGATGGCCAATTCGATGAGTTCTGTTACATCAGAAACGTTCAACCCATATTGGGCAATTCGCTCGCGGTCTGCAATGATCTGCAACTGTGGCAGTGGCGGCTCCTGATCGATGGCTACATCGACTGCGCCGGGGACTTTTTTGACAGTTTGTTCTATTTGCTCGGCTACGCGGCGTGTTTGGGCAAGGTCGTCGCCATAAATTTTGACGGCCAGATCGCTGTGTGATCCTGCAATTTGATCCATCACCATGTCAATGATGGGTTGTGAAAAACCGATCGACAGCCCCGGAATTTTTTTGAGTTGCTCGTCCATAGCCTCAATCAGTTCTGCCTTGGTACGGCCGCTTTCCCATGTTTTGTAGGGTTTCAATCCGACACCGCATTCGATGTGAGAGAGCGAAAATGATTCGGCACCCTCGTCATCCCGTCCCACTTGGGTCATTACATAGGAGACTTCGTCGAATTTTTTCAACTCCGTGCGCAACTCCGCTCCCATTCGCTTCGACTGTTCGATTGAAATGCCCGGAGGCAGTTGCACCTGAATCCAAATTGAACCCTCGTCCAATGGTGGCAGAAAATCCTTGCCGACGGTCATTGACAATACGCCGGCTCCGACCAAAATCACGGCCAATGGGGCGAAAATCTTACGTGGCCGCTCGATGATCTTGCTGACTTGGCGGTGGTAAAGGTCTGTCAGACGTTCGAGCCAGCGATTTTTGTAACTCTTGCGCGGCATCCGATAGGCAATAAACGCTAATCCGGGGATGAGCAGCAATGCCACAGACAACGCCCCGATCAGCGCGTAACCGACGGTGTAGGCCATGGGCGTAAACATCTTACGCTCAATATGTTCGAAAGCGAATAACGGAAGGTATGCCGTGATGATGATCAGGGTCGAAAAAAAGATCGGACGTGCCACATCCGTCGCCCGCTTCACAATGCCCTCTTTGGTCAGCTCTTCGTTGGGCGTACTCTCGCGTTTCTTGAGAATCGTCTCCATCATTACGATCGCCCCGTCGACTAAAATACCGAAATCGATCGCCCCCAACGAGAGCAGGTTGGCGGGTATGTCTGTCAACTTCATCAAAATGAAGGCAATAAGTAGCGAGAGGGGAATGGTCACAACTACCAATACTGCTCCGCGCCAACTGCCTAAGAACAGCATCAGTACCAGCAACACGAGCAACACACCTTCGATTAACGTGTGCGAAACGGTATGTAATGTGGTATTTACAAGTTCTGTGCGATCCATAAACGGATGAATCGAAACGCCTTGCGGCAGAATTCCGTCGTTCAGTTCTTCGATTGCCGCTTTCACCCCCTTCAACACTTCCGAAGGATTCTGGTGGCGCAACATCTGCACAATGCCCTCTACGCCGTCCGAATAATCACGCTCGGCATCTGTGAAGCCCAACACGCCTTTGCGTTCGAGTGCCCCGTATTTGAGCTTACCAATGTCGTTCAAATAGATTGGTACGCCGTTTTCGGTTTTGACAACGATATTACCCAAGTCATCCAGCCCCTTGACCAAACCGATGCCGCGAATGACATAACTCAAATCTCCGTGCGAGAGCATGCTGCCTCCCGCCGAAAGATTGTTCTTTTCGATCTTTTCGGTAATATCACTCAGTGAAATGTGGTACTGCTCCATCTTGGCAGGGTCTATTTCAATCTGATATTGGGTGGTGATTCCACCGTAGTTGCTGACATCGGCTACGCCTGTAACCTGTTTAAGATGAGGAATTATGACCCATTTGTGTAGGTCTGTAATCTCGCGAAGGTCGTGGTTCTTGCTCTCGACAACATAGCGAAAAATTTCACCCGTAGGTGAGGTCAGGGGATTTAATCCCGGCACCGCACCGTAAGGTAGTTCAACATCAATCAGCCGTTCCTGTATCCGTTGTCGCGCCCAGTAGTCGTCTGTTCCATCGTCGAAAACCAAAATGACAGTCGAAAGTCCAAAGGTGTTTTTACTGCGCATCACCTTCATTGAGGGCATGCCGCTCATTGCCCGCTCGATCGGTATACTTATCTGTTGCTCAATCTCTTCAGCAGCTAATCCGGGAACTTGTGTCACAACCTGTACCGTCACATCGGCAATGTCGGGATAGGCATCAATAGCCAGTTTTGTCCAGCAATAATAACCCACAACACCCAACAACGCAAAGAGTACGAACATAAGACCTCGCCTATGTATCGCTTCGTAAATCAGTCGTTTCATGGGCTTATTTTGCATCTAAGAGGTAAAATGCACCTTTCACTACGATTTCATCGCCGGCTTTTAATCCCGATGTTACCACCGATCTATCGTCGGTGGTAGAGGCCACCTCGATCTCTACCTTCTTGAATGTGAGAGGAGCCACCTCGACCAGTACATAGTTGCTCTCTTCCTGTTGCAAAATAGCGGCAGTAGGGATCAGTATAGCCTCTGTTTTGGCATCGGTCAGCATCACTGTGCCATACATAAACGGCTTCATTTTTCCCTCGCGGTTGTTGCACTCGATGATCACCTCCACCGAACGGGTCGCCTCGTCCAGCATCTCGCTGATGTGGTAGATTTTCCCTTTGAGAGACTCTTCGGGGGATGCAGAAAGGCGAATTTCGACCTCTTGCAGGCGTTCGATCAGGCGAATATCTTTCTCCTTGACGTGTGCCATGACCCACACTTTATTCAGATCGGCAACGGCGGCCAGAGGAGCAGCATCCTCCTTGATGTACTGCCCGATGATGATGTTGTTGGCAACGACTTTGCCGGCAATCGGTGAGCGGACAATCAGCGGCTCTCCCAAACGCATCGACGCAGGGTCGACTTGGAAGACCTTTAAGGCCGACTTTGCGTTTTCATAATCCTGCTTTTTGAGTTCGTAGTTCACCTGCGCTTCCTCGACATCTTTACCCACACCCACACGATTGGCAAGCAAATCCCGCTCACGCGTCAGGCTTTTTAGTGCCTGTTCTTGCTCCTGTTTAGCAGCAAAATAGGCCTTCCCGGTCTCGAAAAAAGCGGGTGAACTAATCTCGAACAGCGGACTTCCGATGTTCACACTTTGTCCCAAACGGACAAAAGATCGCACGATACGCCCCGCAAAAGGAGTCGCAATTTCGGCGTAGGAGGTGGGAATGGCTTTGACCATTCCCGACGTGGAAAATTGGGCCTGATAGCCCGATGAAACCACTTTCTCGGTTTTTATTTTCTGGATCACAGGAGCAGTTTTGCTCACGGTGATCACGTCATTGGCGATGCTAATATCTTTTGTATCAGATTGTGCACTGTTGCTGTGGCCACAGCCGCATAGCAACAATGCCCCCATGAGGGGTATTATTTTTATCATATATGTCAAATGTTGTAAGTTTGAACCAAGTGAATAAGTAGGTAGGTAGCTACCTATCCCGTGGGTCGGTAACTACAAACTCATGACGCAGTGTGAATGGGGAGGTGCCCGAAGTGAGCAATTTTCTACAATGTGCTTTGCAACAGATTGTAGGTGTGGATTATATAGCAGAAAACATATAATAATCGGCAGACTCAGGGAGAGTGCGGCGACAATGGTAAATAGAATTGTGTTGAGCGAATTGATTGTCTGGCATTCGCCGGCCGTATGTGAGTGTCCGTTGCCGGGCAGGTAGGGGTGTGAGTGTGTGACAGTACCCCAAGTAAAGGTGTGGGAGTGAATGAAAAGCGTACTCTCAACGTAATAGCTCACGAAAAGGGCTATCAGCAGGCAGTTGAGTATTTTCAGGGACTTGCTTCTCATTCGGTCTTTTATCTGAGACAAAGGTAGAAGAATAATTTGGAAAATTCATACCTCATGCAAATTTTCCTACCTCTTGGCAGAATCGGGGATTCAAGGTCTCGGTTCGATGATCGGTGGAGCAGGTTGCGGCAAAATAGTTGATCCGGTTTGTACTACCCTCTTTCGTGCCAAGTCTGACAATCACACCAAATTTTTGTGCCGATTGATGTGTAAATACAGTCCAAATAACTCTTTTGCAAAGGAGGTGTCGGCAGAGATTACTCGCCAGTGGAGGTGGAATTGACCGTAGAGGGGGCAAAATAAAAGATTTCTCATTGGAGAGACCTTTTTTGATGCCATGGTCTGAATTTAAAACAGTTTCTTATATTTTCTTGAATACGAACGTATTGAATGAGGATGCAGCCATGTTGCATTCGAAATGCTGATCCGCGATTGAAATCAAGATCGACGATTGCCGATCGAGGTTGTTATACAAGGCGATGACCACACTCCCATCTGGATTTTCAAAAGCAAGGGAGTTGGTCTGATCATCGGTGATCGTCACGCGCCGCGCGCCGCGTTGTACATAGCGACTCAGGTGTTTCAGGAGATAATATTCATGGTTATATTTGTAACTCTGGTGCTGCTCGTTGACCGTTACCAGTGAATTTTGGTGCCAACCCCACGTGCTGATTGCAGCATCCTGCAATGCAATATTCCAATATTCGTACACCGAAGCCCCGCACTCAAAGTAATGTCTCATCAAATCCCAGATATAGACACATTGCTTCCAATCATTCAATCCATCCCCGCACTCACTTTCGGTCTGCATGAGTCTCATGTCCGGATATTTTTTGTGTATCTGCTCAATCGCCTGTTTGCCTGCCCACTGAAATCCGACCCATGAAATATACTTTTTGGAATGCGGATCGGTCAGCAACGTGTCGATGAGCGCAGCATTGCCCCGCTCGACCGTACCTAAAATCACCTGTACGCTGTCTCGGGTCATTTGTGGGCCCAAATATTTACCGACAAACTCATTGAGTCCACGGGCAGTCCATGTGCAACTGGGGAATATTTGGCATGAGTTAAATTCATTTTGTGGAGCTACCGCAAATACCGAGATTCCCTCAGCACGATAGGCCTGAATGAATTTTGAGAAGTAGCGCGCATAGGCCTCTAAATAGTTGGGTTGCTGGATAAACAGATCCAGACCTTCGGAATTATAGGACTCGTCCCCAGACAGTTTATTCCACTGTGCACTTGGCCGGCAAGCGTAATAATTGTTACTTTTCATCCAAGTGGGAGGCGACCATGGTGATGCCCAAAGGCGCAATTCGGGATTGTATTTGAGTGCCGCCTTGATGAACGGAATGAGGGTCTGCCGATCGTGTTCGATGGAAAAATCGGTCAGGTTGAAGTCGCCCGGTGTTTCATCGTAGGAGTACCACGACAACGAAAAGTCGTTGGCACCTATCGGCATGCGGCAAACATTGAAATTTGCCCCAACTCCGGATTCAAACAGTTCACGCAGAATCTGATCCCGATCGCTTGCCGGTAACGCGGAGAGCGCACTCCAGCCCAATTCATTGAAGCAGGCTCCGAATCCCTCAATGACCTGTTGCTTGTCGTCTAAATGCACACAGATAGTTCGTTGCGGCAGCCCCTCCCGTTGGGAAGTGGGTTGCCGATTAGTCAGACAATCTTGCCAAGGGGTGGCTTGTGAGGTTTGTCGCCACTCGGTGAGTTCGTATTTTGTGCCGCATGACATCAGCGCAAGCGACCATGCTAAAAGGATGATTTTCCGATACATCGTTATTTTGTATTCAATTGATAACTGTTCCTAAAAGTGTGTCTGGAAGTCTACAACTTCAATTAATCTACAAATTTATTAAAATTATTTGGATCAAGATGAAATTACGGTGGATCGATCTTTAAAAAACAGTCTTAGAACTTGTCGGAAGTAGTGAATAGGAAGGGAAAACGATCCGATCCTCGAGCCTGTCGAGAGGTCGCAAAGACTAATCAATGTACGATCCTCGAGCTTGTCGAGAGGTCGCAAAGACTTTGGAAAACAATTCACGATCCTCGAGCCTGTCGAGAGGTCGC
>JAVXCD010000077.1:0-8246 GCA_036659655.1 Alistipes sp. | reverse complement strand
TCTCGACAGGCTCGAGGATCGTAAATTTCTCATTTATTCAACATGACGCACCGTGACCTTGCGACCTCTCGACAAGCTCGAGGATCGGGAAGTGTTCCCAAAGTCTTTGCGACTTCTCACAGATGGTTCGCAAAGATAATTATCCATTTCAACCACCATTCGGATTAATAATGAAATGGTAATAGTATATTGTTAATTATTTTTTGTATTTTTGCATCAATTGGAAAATAATGAACTTAAAATGCCGAAGTCACATGATAAGGTAGATGTACTGAAAAAACCGGAATGGCTAAAGATCAGGCTCCACGGCACCGCAGAATATGCGAGTGTGCAGCGTATAGTTAAAGAACACTCTTTACATACGATTTGCAGCAGTGGAATGTGTCCCAACCAAGCAATATGTTGGAGTCGCAGAACAGCCACCTTTTTAATTCTGGGCGATATTTGTACACGAGGCTGTCGCTTCTGTGCTACAAAAACAGGACACCCGCTTCCGCCAGATGCTCTCGAACCCCAACAGGTTGCAGAAAGTATCCGACTGATGGCACTTCGGTATGCCGTCATCACCTCTGTGACGCGTGATGATCTGCCCGACGGTGGGGCAGCCCACTGGGCTCGCACGGTCTGCGCGATCCGCACAGAGAATCCCGACACGAAAATTGAGCTTCTTATTCCCGATTTAGATGCCAAACCCGACCTATTGGACGTGGTGATCGCATCGAAGCCCGCTATCATCGGACATAACATCGAAACTGTTGAACGACTGACACCCAAAGTGCGTTCGAAGGCAACCTACCGGACAAGTATGGCTGCGTTGCACTACTTGAGCAGCAGGGGTGTCGTTGTAAAAAGCGGCTTGATGTTAGGCCTTGGCGAGAGCGAAGAGGAGGTGTTGCAAACACTGCATGATCTGCGTGAGGCAGGCGTGCGCATTGTGACACTTGGTCAGTACCTTCGACCTACTTTGGAGCACTATCCCGTTGCGGCGTATATTACTCCCGAAAAATTCGAATGGTACAGACTCAAGGCTCTGGAGATGGGTTTCAGCTACTGCGCAAGTGCACCTTTAGTGCGCTCGTCCTATTTGGCTGACGAAGCTCTTGAGAGCGTTAAGGGTTTGTAATGATGGATATTGCGTACAGAGATCTCTCGCTGATGGATTACAAGGAGTGTTGGGCTTACCAGCAGTCCCTATTTGACACCCTGTTGTCGCGAAAAGGGTCACTCGATGCACAAGCCGGTTACTTGTTGTTGGTGGAGCATCCGGCCGTCTATACCCTCGGTAAGAGCGGGCGGGAGACGAATATGCTGATCGACGAGCAGACCTTGGCGAAGATCGGTGCCTGCTACTATCACATCGACCGCGGTGGAGACATCACCTTCCACGGCAAAGGGCAGTTGGTTGGTTATCCGATCCTTGATTTAGAGAAGATCGGCATGGGCTTGAAGGATTACATCCATAGGTTGGAGCAGGCCATCATTCGCACCGTTGCCACTTTTGGCATCACGGCAGGACGAATCGAGGGCGCTTCGGGGGTTTGGATCGAAGGGACGGGTGTTGCACCCCGCAAGATATGTGCAATCGGGGTGCGCGCCTCCCGCTATGTGACGATGCACGGATTTGCGTTGAATGTTTCGACGGATCTGAACTACTTTTCATATATCAATCCCTGCGGCTTTGTAGACCGGGGCGTGACATCGCTGGAGAAAGAGTTGGGCAAAGAGGTGTCGATGGATGAGGTGAAAAGCCGAGTCGTTCAGTGTTTAAGTGAAGAATTAAATGTTAAAATATATAAAAATTAAAGAGTATGCCCATAGAAAAAAGATGGGTAGTGAAACCGCAGGGAGATCTGAAGGTGGTGGCGATGCTCGCTTCCGAACTGAAGATATCCCCCGTGCTGGCGGATCTACTTGTACAGAGAGGCATAGACACTTTAGAACAGGCGAAGAAATTCTTTGACCCGAAGCTCTCCGATCTGCACGACCCATTCCTGATGAAGGACATGGAAAAGGCAGTCGAACGAGTGGAACAAGCTGTCCGTAGTAATGAGAAAATCATGGTCTACGGCGACTACGACGTTGACGGCTGTACGGCTGTGGCGTTGGTCTACAAATTTCTACGTCAAATCGGGCACAAAAACCTGATGTTCTATATTCCCGATCGGTATACCGAAGGTTACGGTATCTCGATAAAGGGAATTGATCACGCCGCCCACAAAGGGGTCGGTCTGATTATCGCCTTGGATTGCGGTATCAAAGCCACAGAAAAGGTTGTCTATGCGAAAAGTAAGGGGGTTGATTTCATCATTTGCGATCACCACCTCCCGGCCGAGGAAATTCCGAAGGCCGTAGCCGTTCTCGACCCCAAGCGTGTCGATTGCTCTTATCCTTTTGATGAGCTTTCGGGGTGCGGTGTCGGGTTCAAATTAGTGCAGGCCTATGCGCAAAAAAACCGGATTCCTTTCTCGGAAATTGAGCCGCTGCTGGATCTGCTGGTGGTGAGTATCGCCTCAGACATTGTTCCGCTGTCGGACGAGAACCGCATTCTGGCCTGTTACGGCCTGTTGCGACTCAACAATGCCCCCTCGGAAGGTCTGTTGTCGATCATCAAGATCTGCGGGCTGGAGAAGCACAACATCACCGTCGACGACATTGTCTTTAAGATCGGCCCACGCATCAACGCCGCAGGGCGTATGCGCATGGACGAAACGGACGAGAATGCCTCACCTTCGGGTGGACATGCGGCTGTGAATCTGCTCATTGAGGGAAACGAGAGCCTTGCACAGGAGTTTGGCAGCGTGATCGACGCGTTCAATCAAGACCGCAAGAGCATCGACCGCAGTGTCACACAGGAGGCACACGATTTCATCGAAAACAATCCGGAGATGAAGCAACTTAAGAGCACGGTGGTCTATAATCCCAAGTGGATGAAGGGCATTGTGGGTATCGTGGCCTCGCGCCTGATTGAGACCTACTACCGCCCCACGGTGGTGCTGACCATGAGCAACGGTTTTGTGACCGGCTCGGCACGCTCTGTCCCCGGTTTCGACCTCTACCAAGCGGTCGAGTCGTGTGCGGATCTGTTGGAGAACTTCGGTGGGCACATGTATGCCGCGGGGTTGACAATGAGACCTGAAAATGTAGACGCTTTTACCGACCGATTCAATGCTTTCGTAGAGAAAAACATAGACCCGAAAATGCTGGTGCCGCAGGTGGAGGTGGATAGTGAATTGCTATTCTCCGACATTACGCCCGCATTCCGTGTAGCTCTCAACCGATTCCAACCGTTCGGCCCCGGTAATGCAGCTCCTGTTTTCGTGACGTGGGGCGTAAGCAACCACGGCGAGGCTAAATTGGTGGGTGCGGACTGTGAGCACCTGCGCATGGATTTGATGCAGAAACAAAAACCCAACACGACCATTCAGGCCATTGCCTTCCAACAACCCGTTCATTATGAGTGGGTACGATCGGGTCGTCCGGTAGATGTATGCTATCAGATTGTCGAGAATCACTACCGCGGTGCGGTGACCACCCAACTGCGGATCAAGGACTTGAAACCCGTCCTTACCAGATAAAACCGGTTTACCATCGAACACCTTCAAGACCTTGCAGTTGCAAGGTCTTGAAGGTGTTTTTTTGTCAAGCGGGATTTCTTGTTGGTGGATAGGTTTGCATTTTTTTGACAAGACAAAAGGACAAAGAAAAAGATTTCATCATATAAAACCCACCCGAACCTCGAGCTTGTCGAGAGGTCGCAAGGACAATCAGCATTGTGACCTTTGCGACCTCTCGACAAGCTCGAGGATCGTGAACTGTTTCCTTTGCGACCTCTCGACAGGCTCGAGGATCGTGAGTTGTGTTTCCAAAGTCTTTGCGACCTCTCGACAGGCGCGAGGAGCGGGAACGTTTCCTGTTTGAGACAAATGTAAACCTATTCGCTAACAAGAAATACCGCCAAGCCCTAAAAATGGATCAAACCGCAATTCTTGCCCCCCCCCACATGATCCTCGGGTCTAATTTAAAACAGCTTCTTAGGTCTCACCTTACGCATTCACCTTGGCGTGATCCGCAAGAAACTGAGCCAGACCACTGTCGGTGAGGGGGTGCTTCAACAACCCCTTGATTGCCGAGAGAGGGCAGGTGGCTACATCGGCACCTGCCTCGATGCACTGAATGATGTGTTGCGTGTGGCGGATGGAGGCGGCCAGTACCTGTGTGCGGAAGCCGTAGTAGCGGTACATCTTCACGATTTGCTGCACGAGAGCGATGCCGTCGGAGCAAATGTCGTCTAATCGACCCACGAACGGAGAGACATAAGTGGCACCGGCCTTGGCGACTAAGAGTGCCTGCCCGATCGAAAATACAAGGGTACAGTTTGTGCGAACCCCTTTTCCTGCGAAATACTTGACTGCGCGGATGCCGTCGGCCGTGCAGGGCAGTTTTACCACAATATTGGGATGAAGGGCGGCCAGTTGCTCCCCCTCGCGCACCATACCTGCGAAATCGGTGGCAATCACCTCGGCACTCACGTCTCCGTCGACGATGTTGCAAATCTCGACGTAATGGCGGCGACATGCCTCGTCACCGCGGATATTTTCCTTGGCCATCAACGAAGGATTGGTGGTCACACCGTCGAGTACGCCCATGTCATTCGCCTCGCGGATCTGAGCTAAATTGGCTGTATCAATAAAGAATTTCATACCTATTAAATGATTTTAAGAAACGGTTGTTGATTGTATAAAGGTATGAAAAACCGTTGAACTTGCCAACAAAGTTCGAGAAAATAATGGATCCGATCTCTCTCTATTCCAAAGAAAGGATCACAACGACATCCGACAGATAAAAGGAGGCAGCATCGACCGAAAAACAATCCTCGTCAATGCTTGGGAACCGCAGGCTGTGTTAAGTTAATGTTAACAATGGGTTAAAATTGGGTTTCAACCGATTTTTTACTATAACTTTGATGTCAAATTTACGGACACACGTATGAGTGAACTTTACACCGTTATTATCGTTATCCTTGGAGTACTTGCTGTATCAGGACTTTTTGTCGGCGTAACCAATGATGCGGTAAATTTTTTGAATTCAGCCTTGGGCTCCAAAGCCGCCTCCATGAAGACTATTCTGATAGTCGCCTCCGTAGGCATCATCGTCGGCGTAATCACCTCCAGTGGCATGATGGAGGTCGCCCGTAGCGGCATGTTCAACCCCGGTATGTTCTCCTTTCATGAGGTGATGATGCTCTATCTGGGGGTGATGTTTGCCAACATCATCCTGCTGGATCTCTACAACTCTTGGGGCTTGCCGACATCAACCACTGTGTCGTTGATCTTCTGTCTGTTAGGTGCGGCCATAGCCGTTTCGATCTACAAATTGTCGAACGACGTGCACGTGGAAGCGGGCGGTATCGGGCAATTCATCAACACCACCCGCGCCATGGGAATTGTCTCGGCCATCCTGTTGTCGGTGGTCATCGCGTTCACCTGTGGCACGCTTGTCATGTATGTTTCGCGCGTGATCTTCACGTTCCGCTACATGGCGATCTTCAGCCGTTTCGGAGCTTTGTGGTGTGGTATATCGCTCACGGCAATTATCTATTTTGCTGTATTCAAAGGACTTAAAACCATCATACAAGGCAATCATATCGTCGAAATGATAGACGCCCACCTGCTCTTGTCGCTTTTCTGCTGCTGGTTGTTGTGCAGTCTGACGCTGTTTTTTATCCAGCGGTTCCGCATCAACATCCTACGCATCACCATTCTCTCCGGCACATTCGCGCTGGCCTTGGCCTTTGCCGGCAACGACTTGGTGAACTTCATCGGTGTGCCCGTCGCAGGATTCGACGCTTACACACTCGCCAAGCAGGCGGGAGACACCACCATGATGATGGGGGCACTCAGCGACAATGTTCCTGCCAACTTTCTGGTGTTGCTGGCGGCAGGTGGTGTGATGATCTTGACGCTCTGGACTTCCAAGAAATCGATGCACGTCTCCGCCACGGAACTTTCGCTCTCGTCGCAGGCCGAGGGAGAGGAGCAATATGGCTCGTCGCTTTTCTCGCGCACCATCGTCCGTGCGGCACTCAATGTGAACGTCGGTCTGGAACGTGTGATTCCAAAACGCA
Source organism: Alistipes sp. (assembly GCA_036659655.1). Lineage (GTDB taxonomy): Bacteria > Bacteroidota > Bacteroidia > Bacteroidales > Rikenellaceae > Alistipes. Next base: position 2,122 of record JAVXCD010000077.1, on the reverse strand, counting down.
TCCGCGAGGGGGTTTCGCGCCGCTTCTCCTACGAAGATGTCGAGCACAGCGGTGCTCCTTACGATATGATCCGTGCCACGGTCAACCTCACCACCTCTGCGTTGCTGATCTCCATGGCCACCTCCTTCAAATTGCCGCTCTCCACCACCTATGTCTGCTTCATGGTTGCCATGGGTTCGTCGCTGGCTGACAGGGCGTGGGGGCGAGAGAGCGCGGTATATCGCATCTCAGGCGTGATGACCGTCGTGGCGGGGTGGTTTGTCACTGCCTTGGGTGGTTTTCTGATCGCCTTTGTCGTAGGACTTGCACTGATCTATGGCGGAGTGACGGCTATTGTCGTTATCACGGTGCTCTGTGGTTACATGCTCATTCACAGTAACTTCATCAAAAAAGATAAAAGTACAACCACGATATCTGCGCCAAAAGTACAGACCAGCGACGACATCATTAACAGCCTCACCGAAGAGGTGTGCCGCACGATGGAAGCGGCAACCAAAATCTACGACCGCACGCTGATCGCTGTATTCAAGGAGAACCGCAAGGTGCTGCGTGACATGGTCAAGGAGTCGAACGACCTGTTTTACCAGTCGCGCGAACGCAAATACACACTGCTTCCGACACTCAAGAGGTTGCAGGGCAGTGACATCGACACGGCACATTACTACGTGCAGGTGGTGGACTACCTCAATGAAATGACCAAGGCTCTGATGCACATCACACGCCCGGCATTCGAGCACATTGACAACAACCACGAAGGGCTTTCGAAAGATCAGGCCAAAGATCTGATGAGCATCAACGACGAGGTGGAGAGCATCTACCGCCACATCAACCTCATGCTTCGCGCCGGAGACTTCACCGACATCGACAAGGTGCTCACTCTGCGCGACCAACTCTTCGAATCGATTGCCGAGGCTCTCAAGTCGGAGTTGGGGCGCATCAACACGGCGCAGTCGAACACCAAGGCCAGTATTTTGTATCTGACGATCTTGAACGAGACGAAGAGCATGGTGCTCCAGTCGCGCAACCTGCTGAAGTCCCAGCGCTATTTCCTCGAACACACGGGGGCAATTACAAACTGGATAAAATAACGATTCACATGGACATAGCAAAAGCGAAACGAAGCGAAAATATTGCGGAGTACATCCTCTATCTATGGCAAATCGAAGACCTGCTGCGGGCTCTGCAATTCAGTCCGGAGGCGGTTTTCTCGCAACTTATCGCACCGCGCAAAGATATTCCGGAGGCACAGCAACACCTTTTTCTGCTGTGGTACATGGATATTGCCAACCTGCTGCATCAGGAAAATAAGGACGAAACAGGACACCTCGAACACACACTCCACCTGATCGACGACCTGCACAACCTGCATCTTCAGCTGCTGAAACTGCCTCTCGGTGCTTATTACCGCACCATTTTTTCTCGTCTGGAACCCGAATTGGTCGGCTTGCGTAAAGTGCTGGGTGATATGGGTATGAGCGATACGGAACTCTGCTTTCGCGCACTTTATGCCACCATGCTCTACCGTATTAAAGGGGACGGCGGAAAGCAGGTGGTGACCGACACCATCGAGTTTATCTCCCCCGTGATTGCAGAGCTGGCCGCGATGTACCGACGGGTGGAAACAGGTGAGGTGGATTTGTTCAAGACCTATTAGAGACTCAAAACGCGAATTCTGATAGAAAAAGTAAAAAAATCGATGCTTTTTTTTGTGAATGATAAAAAATGATCTACCTTTGCATTCCGCAAAATGATATAAAACAACAAAAAACAGATAGCTATGGCAATGAAGAGAACATACCAGCCTTCGCGCAGGAAGAGAATAAACAAGCATGGTTTCCGTCTGAGAATGTCTACGGCAAACGGACGCAAAATCTTGGCTGCACGTCGTGCAAAGGGTCGCAAGAAATTGTCCGTTTCGGACGAGTCGACGTTCAAGTACGCTTAACCCCATCATTGGGTCAAGTCACAAATAGGGAGATGCCGCAAGCATCTCCCTATTTGTGATGTTTCGGACTCAAGACAAAATATGGGCTCAAGCGGTAATTCTTGTTGCCACACGCTCCTCGAGCCTGTCGAGAGGTCGCAAAGACTTTGAATACACAATGTACGATCCTCGAGCCTG
>JAVXCD010000076.1:0-8247 GCA_036659655.1 Alistipes sp. | reverse complement strand
TGTTTCCTTTGCGACCTCTCGACAAGCTCGAGGATCGTGTAGAATGCCTTTGCGACCTCTCGACAAGCTCGAGGATCGTGTGGAATTGCACGCATTACCTTTGCAAGCTCGAGGATCGTAGATGATATTCTATCTATCGTTTGAACTCCACGATCAACGCCTGACGGGGTTTCACCATCGTCGAATCGGAGAGCTCGGCCGGTTGTCCCGAAAGCACCTCGCGCCCATCATGCAAGCCCGTTGTAATCTCGGCATAATGCGACCACGGAACGTTCTTCGCTCCACGTGAATTGTTGATAAAGACAAACACAGCATCCGTCTCGTTGTAGCGGAAATAAGCATAGGTATTGTCCCGTCCGGCAAAGTGCATGGTACGACCCGAATGGATCACCTCCTTGTTCTTGCGCCAGTTGAACAGTGTTTTTGTATAGTCAAAAACAGCAGTCTGCACACTATCCCGCTGTTTCGGATCGAACAGATCCACCACATCGCCCTTCCAGCCGCCGGGGAAATCCACTCGCAGCCCGCCATGTCCTTGCGACAGATCTTTCGAGGTGAACATCATCTCATCGCCCGTAAAAAACTGAGGAATACCGCGTAACGTAGCCAGCAAAGCCATCGAAAGTTTCATCCGTTCGGGATTTTTATGCAACACATCCCCGATACGATCCGTATCGTGATTAGCCGCAAAAATCAACATCTTCGAAAGGTCGTGATAGACAAAATCGTGTGATAGTGCGTCGTAAATCTTTATCATGCCCTCACCCCAACGCAGCGAATCGGTCGGCAGCCCCGTACACAATGCTTCCCGCAGGGGAAAGTCCATGATCGAGGGCAAGTTCGAATTGAAGCCGTCAATATTTTTATTTTCAGCCTGCCAATAAGCCAATTGCGGCACGGAGGTAGTCCAGCACTCACCCATGATATTGATGTTCGGGTACTCTCGACGTACCGACTTACACCACTCGCTCATCGGAATTTTCTCGTTGTAAGGATAGGTATCCACGCGCAAACCATCCAGATCGGCATATTCGATCCACCACACTGCCCACTGTTTGAAGTAGTTGAGCATGTAGGGGTTGTCGAGGTTCATGTCGGGCATCGAACGATCAAACCAACCACTCTCCTGCACCTTCAGGTCGTACTGTGAGGCATTGGGATCCATGTTGGTCGAGAACTGGTTATTGGTCTGCGTATAGGTCGGATGCACATGCACCCAGTCGGCAAAGGGCAGGTCCTGCATCCACCAATGCGCCACACCGCAGTGGTTGGTCACGATGTCCATGATGGCCTTCAGCCCGCGTTTATGTCCTTCGGCAACGTAAGTCTGGTAGCCCTCATTCGTGCCGAAGCGCGGATCGATGTGGTAGTAGTCGGCGCAGGCATAGCCATGATACGACCCCTGCGGCTCGTTGTCGAGCAGCAAGGGGGTGCACCAGATCGCCGTTGCCCCTAAGTCGGCAATATAATCCAAATGGTCGACAATACCTTGCAGATCACCACCGTGACGGCCGAAAAATTCGTTACGAGCCACCTTGTCGAGCGTGTCGTCCGTCGAGTCAATCGCAGGATCTCCATCGGCAAAACGATCGGGCATAATCAGATAGATCAGATCGGCCGTTGTGAAACTCTTCCGCTCTGCCGAACCATCCCTGCGCGCAGCAAGCTGATAAGGGACCTTGAACTGCACCGCACCACGGGTGAAAACGAGGTAGTAGGTACCCGGTTCTGTGGTTGCAGATATCTGCATATCAACAAAGAGGTAGTTGGGGCTGTCGGCCGTGTGCACCTGCTTGATATGCACGCCCTGCGAGCCCTTCGCCATCGCCACGTCATACGATGAAATGCTGTCGCCCTGCACAAGCAATTGCAACGGAGTTTGCATCCCGATCCACCACGAAAGTGGCTCAATACGTTTGACTTGTCCCTTGTTATCAGCCACATGATCGGCATCAACAGCCGTCGAATGAATACAGGAAGAGAGGCTCATAAGGGCAAAAATTGAAATTAAAAGTTGGTGTAGTTTCATCTATTTAAAACAGTTTCTTAGTGAGTATTTGATAAGTCCAAGCTTCCATTTGGCGTTCAACATGCGAGGGCAGTTCCACCCGTTCACCGGTCAAAGCATCGGTATAGATGCCTGCATACACTCCCGTATTAAAATCGGCTTGAATGGAATAAGGCGAAAAATTCATCACCGCAACCACACGTGCATCCTCCGTCTCCCGCACGAAGGTCATCAGACAATCCTCGGCATTATTGCTTAGTTCGATCACAGCCCCACCCTGCTCACCTGCCGCCAACGCGCGGTTCGTATGTTTGAGCCGGATCAGCCGACCATAAAGTGCGGTGAATTCATTCGCCACGGCAAAGGGCATGGGATCCCGGTCGAAAAATTGGAAACGATGGTCATAACCGATTTCCTGCCCCGTATAGATCAGTGGAATACCCCGTGGTGCGACAAATGTAAAGACCGTCATCAGTTCGCGCGCTGCCCCCATGCGGGTAAATTCGCTGCCGTTCCACGAATTTTCATCGTGGTTGGAGGTGAAGGCCAAGCGCATTGCCGTGTGTGGATAACGCTCCGCATCGGCACGCAGAAAATCACGCAACACGGTCACCCGGCTCGTCTGCCGCGCCACGTCGTTCATCAAGTGGTGTAATTTCCACGCATAGCAGGCATCGAAAGCCCACTGTTCGAACAGGTTTTGCTCCTCCGCCTCCGCCAGCATAAACAGATCGGGCTTCACCCGACGCAACTGACGTGCTGTTTCGTTCCAGAATTCGATCGGCACCAGCATCGCCATGTCGCAACGGAAACCATCAACTGCATGCTCCGTCAACCAGAACTGCATGGCCTCTGCCTCTCCCTGCCACACCGCGCGATTCTCATAGTTGAGTTTTGCCGTGTCGTTCCAATCCCACGGCACAAGAGCCTCGCCTTGCGCATCACGCTCATACCAGTCGGCCGGTTTTTCGGTCAGCCAACGGGCATCGCGCGCCGTGTGGTTCGCCACCCAATCCAGCAACACCTTCATCCCCAACGCATGGGCACGAGAGACAAACGCATCGAAATCAGCCATCGTTCCAAATTCGGGATTCACCGCGCAGTAGTCTCGAATGGAGTAGTACGACCCCAACGAGCCTTTGCGATTCTTTTCGCCTATGGGATAAACGGGCATCAGCCACACGGCATCAATGCCCATATCGTGTAGAAAATCCAATCGGCCGATGGCCGCCCGAAGTGTTCCTTCGGGGGTCAGTTGCCGCACATTCATCTCATAAATAACGGCTTGATAACTCCATTTGGGGTGTCTGGCTATTTCCATCTTATTTTGTCAAAATTAGGTAGCTCCACGCCGGCAACGAAATCTCTTCGCCGGAGGTAACAGTTTGTTTCTCACCCGTCATGGCATTGGTGTAGTCCCCGGCCACAGCCACCGTATAGATCACATTTGCCGGTTCGGCCGAAAGATTAAACAAGCAGAAAACTTTGTTACCCTCCACTTCGCGCGTGAAAGCCAGCACATTGTCCACCACCCCGGTCATGTAAACCAACTTTCCACCACGCTCTCCTGCCGCCAAAGCCTTATTTGCATGACGCAAAGCATTAAGTTTGGTGTAAAGATCGGTATATTCGTTCGGCTCCCAACTCTCGATGGGATCTTTTTCAAAAAATTCGAAGCGGCGATTGAAACCCACCTCCTGACCCGTGTAGATCAGCGGTTGACCGTTCGGCAGCACATAAGTCAGAGCGGCCATGGTTTGGGCTGCAACCCCCATGCGTTCGAATTCGGTACCGGCCCACGAATTTTCGTCGTGATTGGAGGTGAACATCAAACGAAACGCCTCCCGCGGATAGAGCGTATCGCTCTTTTCGAGGTAGCCCTTCAGGTCGATCACGCCCTTCTTTCCCTGCGCCATGTCGTTCATCAGGTGGTGCAGTTCCCACGCATAGGTGGCGTCAAACATCGTGTTGTGAAAATCGGGACCTTCCGCCTCAGCCAACAGATAGATGTCAGGATTTGCGGCACGCAACTTCGTGAAAGCCTCGCGCCAAAAGGCATCGGGCATCTCCTTGGCCGCGTCACAACGGAAACCGTCAACCCCCTTGCCAAGCCAGAACGTCAGCACATCAGCCATCGCCACACGCACCTCCGCATTGTCGTAGTTGAGCTTGGCAATGTCCGTCCAGTCATATTGCACTGCCGGAGCTCCGGTAGAGTCGCGCACATACCACTCCTTCGGTTTCTCGGTCACCCAAGCCGCATCCGGCGAAGTGTGATTTGCCACATAGTCGAGAATCACTTTGAAACCCATTTCGTGGGCTCTTGCCAGCAAATGGTCGAAATCGGCCATCGTTCCGAACTCCGGATTGATGGCATAGTAGTCTTTAATAGCATAATACGAACCCATCGTTCCCTTGCGTTCCTTGATCCCGATCGGATGAATCGGCATGAGCCAGAGCACGTCCACACCCAACTCTTTCAACGCCGGCAATCGGTTTTCGACCGCCGCAAAAGTGCCTTCAGGTGTTGCCTGACGCACATTCAACTCGTAGACAACGGCATTATACGCCCACTCCGGGTGAGCAGCAGGTTCCGCCTGCTTCGGGGTGGTACAGCAGGTTACAAACATCACTGCACTAAGCAGCAGGAGTAAGATTCGTTTCATGGTTTATTTGGTTTTAGTTATTATTTCAAAACTGTATGGAGCAAGTGTCAACGTCAGCGATCCATCGGGATTAGAACCGAAACTATGGCCAAAGTTAGCCTTTAATTTTTTATTTTCAACAAATCGTGCCGGAAGAGAGAACGTTGTGGTTTGCTCCGTTCCTCCATTATTCAATGCCACCAACGTGCATTCACCCATATATTCGCGTACAAAGAGCCACAGATGATCGGTCAGCACCAGCGTTTTCAGATCGCCATAGAGCAACGACATCGTCGAACGGCGCAACGAAATCAACGCTTTTGTCAACGTTTTCTGTGCGGTCTGCGCATCCGAATACTCCTCGAAACGCATCATGCGACGGTTGTCGGGATCGTTCGCTCCGGGGATGCCATATTCGTCGCCCTGATAGATGCAGGGCACACCGGGAATGGTCAGAATCAGCGCATCCAACAGCGCCAGTTTCTTGTAACCCACCGGATCACCTACGCCAACCTCTCGTTTCCAGCCTGCCATTTTGTGATCTTCATCCAATGCCAACGCACCTCCCGCCAAGGAGATGAAACGCGCCTTGTCATGGTTACCCGTGATGTTGCCCATCGTGTGATGCGCCCCATACGCCGCGGCCGACTGCGCCACAACCTCAGCAATCCGGCGAATCGGTTCCTCCTTAACCAGCACATCGATTGCCGTGTGATAGACATTAAAATCAAACTGCGCGTCGATCATTCCGCTCTTCACATAAGAGCCGATCAACTCAGGCGAGCCATACGTCTCGCCGATCTGCCACAACTGCCGATCCGGAAAACGGCTCTTTAATTTGTGGCACAGCATCCGCCAGTAATTTTCGGGAATATGTTTGCAGGCATCGTGTCGGAAGCCGTCGAAATCGTAGTTGGCGATCCAATAAAGAGCCGAATCGGTCATCGGCTCGCAGACATCCGCCCGCTCCAGATCCAAACTGGGGATATGCACGTCGAACCACGTGGTCAGCCGCTGTTCGTCCCACAACTGCAAATTCAGTCGCCCGTCAGGCAGGTGCATCGGTGTAGTCCAATCGGGATGCGTCTGCAACACGGGTGAGTTGATGTGCAGGTGATTGGCCACATAATCCAAAATCACATTCATGCCGTGCTCATGCGCCGTTGCCAGCAGTTCCTTCAACTCGGCATCCGTACCGAAACGTTTGTCGATCTGCGTGGTATATATCGGCCAATAGCCATGATAACCGGAAAATTTGGTCGCAGGGTCTTCATTCTGACCCCACGCATCGTAGGGATTCTGCGTGATGGGCGAGATCCAGAGCGTCGTAATACCTAAATCGTCAAAGAATCCATCCCGTATTTTGTTGGTAATTCCTTTCAGATCCCCACCTTGATAGTCCACCTTATCCAGCACATCCGGCTGATTCAGTTTGCGGTCATTGGCTGGATTGCCGTTCGAGAAGCGGTCGATCATCAGCGAATAGAGCACCTGCGCCTGCCGGTCATGACGGTTCAAATGCGCGGAAGATTTGATAATACGGCCATAATTCAGGGGGATCAGCACATCGTTGAAACGCGCATCCTCCGTAGCGGCAAACACCCGCAAAAACGACCGTTCGACATCTTTAGCATCTTTAGGGATGATGATGCCCACCGCACTGTCCACCTTTACCAGACAGGTCTCCGGCAAACGGCAATTCTGCCACATCGCTACAATTTGCTTTGGGGTCTGGCTTGTGCGGATCGAAACCACCTTGAGCATCGAGCCCTCACTATACATGAACGTATTCTCCGCACACGGTCCGCCCTGCGCCACGATCGAGAGTTTACGGCCGTCACGCCACACATCGAGGGTCTCGACAAAGGCTCCCGTGGGTGCTGTCACAAAAAACTCGCTCCAATCGGCTTTCATTGGTGCGAGCGTCAGGCGCAAACCTTGCGTGGTGATCGAATCGGCCGTAACCCATTGAGGAAAATAGTCGGTCAGGTAGACGCGATTGATCCCCGCCACCAAGGAAAGCGGATAGACAGGGGTGGCATTGCCCGTGTCGGGCAAGGCGGTGAAGAGTCGGGTCTGGCAAGCGCACAACGTGCAAAGTACCAGTAGAAGGGTGAGCCTTTTCATCTGTATGTTCAATTAGAAATAGTCAACTGTTCTCTTTGAATCCACTAAGAATCTGTTTGAATTTGTTACCGAAGTTATTTGAAAGCTATTTTTGTTCCTTTTTTGACCTATAAATCCGATTTTAGCGAGCTAAACGAGGATTTGCAGAGCGAAAAGAGCCGAAAAGAACGAGATGAATAAATTTAAAACAGCTTCTAAAACAATTTCTAAAGGTCTTGCATCCAGTCTATCCCCTCGTGCAAGTTGTTGCCGTTAGCAAAATCCCAATAGGAATTATTCTCCCACGTCGAGCCGTGTGCCCACGGAGCGGGGTACATCCAAATGTTGTCATCGGGCAACGACTCTGTGCCCCATGTGACCACCCCCAGTCCGCCACCGGCTCGCACATCTTCCGCCAACGCACGCAACCATGCACGCTGTTTTGCCGGCGAATAGTTCGACGCATCGGCACTCCACGTGGGATAGTAGTAAGCATTGTCACACTTGTCACCATAGCCATTGGTGAAGGAGCAAGCCGTTTCAAGGAGCAGCAATTTGCGCCCATAGGTGGTCTCAAATCCCCGCGCCATGGCCGCAAACGAAGCGTAATTGCCCATCGAATGCCCCGCCATACCTGCGTACCACGACACGGCAATAATGTCAAAATCAGTCGCTCCGGCACGGATAAAATCGGGCAGCACCCGATCCACATTGTGCGGTGAAGCGATATGCAACGCCGTTTTTATGTGGGTGCCATTCGTCCGATTATACGCCTTGACCGCGGCAAATCCATATTGTAAAAGTTTGCCGATACGTCCTGCATCCCATGCCGCACCCTCAACACCCAAGAAATTAAGGTTCACCTCGTTGCCGATAGCAACAATCGTCGGAACGGTACCGAGGTTCTGCAACGTTGTCTGCACTGTTTTCTGCAATTCCCGCCCCAGTGCATCCGCATCGTTCGCTATTCCGAGCCAGCAGGTAGGCACTAAATTCACCACCGTCTCCGTCGCGGAGTAGATGTTGCGATCGGGTTTTATGGTCAGGATCACCTCAAGTCCGGCTGCCTGCGCACGGCGAGCATCGGCCTTCACGCGCGCCATCTGCTGCCAGTCGATCCGCACCCCCTCCCTGTCGGCAAAAGGCTCAAGATCAAGTTGCAACCGCACGCAGTTTGCTCCGTGTGCCCGCAACGAACGATAGGGATCGGTCACACGACCATTCTCACGATAGGTCAGCCCCTGATCTTCCAAATAAGCGACAAACGACATAGTCGAGCCCTTCATGAAAGGCATTGCGGTCTCCCCGCCCCCTCGGCCGGGAGTCTCCTTGCTACAACTCACCAGCACCACACAAAGTAGTGCCGCCATGATTCGTCTGTCCATCCGTCTGCGCTATATTTTTTAGAAGCTGTTTGAATTTGTTACCGAAGTTATTTTAGAACTATTTTTGTTTCTGTTTTTGTCCTGTAAATCCGATTTTAGCGAG
>JAVXCD010000075.1:0-8382 GCA_036659655.1 Alistipes sp. | reverse complement strand
CTTCGGGCACGGAGAATCCCTCAGGCAGGTATTCCAACTCCTGAAAAACATATTCGACTTGGATTTTCCCGCCGAAACGTTGCGCGGTAAAGATCTCTTCAAATTCCTTTGCGAAGTTGTGTCGGATGACAAATACCACCTTGCCAAAACCGGCACGGATGGCATCATACACCGAGTAGTCGATGATGGCTTCGTTGTGTGGGCCGACTCCGTCCATTTGCTTCAGCGAGCCGTAGCGTGAGCCCATGCCGGCTGCGAGCACTAATAATGTAGGTTTTACCATAATCTTTTTTATTCTTGAACGTTATTATCAAACATTTATACAAAGGTAAAAAATTAGATACGGAGTACAAAGTATTTCTGCAAAATTCGTTACCTTTGTACAATTCATAATTTGCCATGAAACCAATAAAGCCCCTAATAGCTGCGTGGTGGAAGGAATTCCTCCGTAAACGCAGAATCAGTGTGCTCGACGCTGTCGATCGTAGCGAAGAGTGGCACATCCACCTGTCGCCTGCAAATATTTTTGCGGCTTTTGTCTCCTTCGTGCTGATGCTGTTCATCTTGATCTTGTCACTGGTGGCTTATACTCCGGTGCTCGAATTTCTGCCGGGCTATCGTACCGAGGCGAATAGATCGCGTGATATGCTGATTCATAATGTTATACGACTGGATTCTATGGAGCGGGTGATGAACGTTATGATGACCTACAACAACAACATTGCGTTGATCATGGAGGGTAAAACACCCGTTGTCCGCTCGTTGTCCGGCATAGATAGTGTCCGTTCGGACAAAGCATTGGTTGTGCCTTCGCGTGAGGATTCTTTGCTGCGTGCACAACTCGAAGGTGGTGGTGCTTATGGCCTTGGCCATACCAATACGTCGCGTCGTGCGGTGCGTGAATCTATCGAGATGGTCACACCGATCGAGGGAATTATCACCGATCGTTTTGACATCAAGCAGGGTCGTTACGGGGTGCGTTTGGCCGCTTCGGCCGCTACGCGGGTCTCGGCGATTGACAATGGTACGGTGGTGATGAGCCTCTGGACACCCGAAACGGGTTACATCATTCAGTTGCAACATGCCGGTAATTTGCTGTCGGTCTATAAAAATATGTCGAAGTCGCTGGTCTCTACGGGTCAGACCGTTAAGAGCGGGGAGCAGCTCGGCTATTCGGCGGAGGCGACGACCGAGAAGGGAGGCATTAAACCTTTCGAATTTGAACTCTGGAGCAACGGCAAGCCTGTTGATCCGGTCGATTACATGATTTTTTAAGAGAATAATGAAACAACGATTGGCTCTGCTGGGCTCTACCGGTTCAATCGGTATGCAAACGCTGGACATCGTACGGGAAAATCCCGAACGCTTTGAGGTGCGGATACTGACGGCAAACCGGAATTGGGAACTGCTCGCACGTCAGGCCATTGCGCTGGACGTGGATGCTGTTGTCATTGCCGATAAAACACTCTACGAGCCGTTGAAAGCCGCTCTGACGACCTGTCCGATCAAAGTTTATGCGGGGGCAGAGGCTCTGGAGCAGGTGGTGCGTAGTGCCGAGGTTGACGTAGTTGTCAATGCCTTGGTTGGCTATGCGGGGTTGCATCCCACGATTGCCGCCTTGGAGGCGGGCAAAAAAGTGGCTTTGGCCAACAAGGAATCGCTGGTGGTGGGGGGTGAATATGTGATGCGTCTGTCTGCTGAGAAACACGCGCCGATTGTGCCGATTGATTCGGAGCATTCGGCGATTTTTCAATGTCTGATGGGCGAGCGAGCACCCATACGCCGTCTGATTATCACTTGCAGTGGGGGTGCTTTTCGTGATACCCCGCGGGAGGAATTGGCGCAGGTCACGGTCGAGCAGGCACTTAAACACCCTCAATGGGACATGGGTGCGAAGATCACCATCGACTCCTCGACGCTGGTCAACAAAGGTTTTGAGGTCATCGAGGCGCACTGGCTCTTTGGGGTTGGGGCGGAGAAAATAGCGGTGTTGCAGCACCCGCAGTCGATCGTTCATTCGATGGTGGAATTTGAAGACGGAGCGATCAAAGCGCAGTTGGGAACTCCCGATATGCGTCTGCCGATCAGTTTTGCGCTGCTTTTTCCCGATCGGGCGTGCCGACCCACTGAGCGATTTAATTTTCTGAATCATCCGACCCTCTCTTTTGCGGAGGTGGATCGGCTGAAATATCCCGCACTCGATTTGGCCTACGACTGCCTGCGACGCGGGGGTTCGGCGGCCTGCACCATGAATGGTGCCAATGAGGTCGCGGTGGCGGCTTTTCTGGCGCACAAATGTGCATGGACACAGATCGTCCGCACCATCGAAGATGCGCTCGGTAAAGCGACTTTTGTGTCGAAACCGACTCTCGATGATTATGCGGCCGGCAATGCCGAGGCGCGTGAGCTGGCTCGTGCATTTTTAGGTTTGTAAAATTACAAAACACACATAATGGATATTCTAATCAAGGTTCTTCAACTGTTTTTATGCTTTACGATACTGGTAGGTATCCACGAGGCCGGTCATTTTTTCATGGCGCGCATTTTCAAGATACGTGTCGAGAAGTTCTACATCTTTTTCGATCCGTGGTTCTCTCTGTTCAAATTCAAACGGGGCGATACCGAATACGGTGTGGGCTGGCTGCCTCTTGGCGGTTACGTCAAGATCGCCGGCATGATCGACGAAAGCATGGATAAGGAGCAGATGAAGCAGCCCATGAAAACGGACGAGTTTCGTGCCAAACCGGCATGGCAACGCTTTCTTGTGATGATTGCCGGCGTGGTGATGAATGTGTTGCTGGCGATTGTCATCTACTGCGGGATTTGCTACACATGGGGCGACTCCTATTTCTCGAATCAGGATGCGAAGTGGGGTTACAACTTCAGCGAAACGGGCAAGGCAATGGGCTTCGAAGATGGCGACAAGATCCTCAGCGTGGACGGTGAGCAGGTGGATAACTATCTCAGCATCGTTAATGATCTGATTATAACAGACAAAAGCCGCACCGTCGTCGTTGAACGCGCCGGACAATCTGTCACCTTAGATCTGCCGCTCGAAGCGCTGATCTCCATGCGTAAGAACAAGGGCTACACCGACTTAATCACCCTACCCATGCCCACTGTGGTGGACAGCTTAATCTCCGACACGGCCATTGCCTCGGGCTTGCAAACCGGTGATCAGGTACTCTCTGTCAATGGAATACCGACACATGAGCGTGCCGACTTCTTCCTCCTGTTGGGTCAGTTCAAGGGTACCAACGTAGCCTTGACACTGCTGCGCGGTGTAGACACCACGACACTGACCCTGCCTGTATCGTCCGAAGGTAAAATCGGTGTGCAGTTGCACAATCCATATCCCATTCGGACACAACAATATACACTACTCGAATCCATCCCGGCCGGCATTCACAAGACGGGTAAGGTCATCTCCTCCTATTGGGAGCAGTTGAAATTGATCGTGCAGCCCAAAACCAAGATGTACGAGGAGTTAGGCGGGTTTATCGCCATCGGCAATATCTTTCCCAGCCAATGGGATTGGCAAGATTTCTGGCTCAAAACGGCTTTTCTTTCTATTATACTCGCCATCATGAACATTCTACCCATACCGGGATTGGACGGTGGGCACGCCTTGTTCACTTTTTGGGAGATCGTTACACGCCGCAAACCGAGCGATAAGTTTATGATAGGGGCGCAGTATGTGGGGCTTGTAATCATTTTAGGATTACTACTCTACGCAAATGGAAACGACATCTATCGACTGTTTATGCAATAATTAACCGCTTCTAAATGGCAAAGGTCAAAAAGGCATTTTTCTGCAAAAATTGCGGATTTGAATCTCAGAAATGGCTGGGACGGTGCACGGCATGCGGAGAGTGGAATACCTTTACCGAGGAGATCATCTCGAAGGAGAGCAGTTCTGTGGCGGCCACCATCGCAGGAAATCTGCCTGTGGCGAAGCCCCAGCGAGTGACCGACATCCGCGAAAGCGAACACCGCCGCATCGACCTTGGCAACACGGAGGTCAACCGCGTGTTGGGCGGAGGCATGGTGCCGGGGTCATTGATCCTTTTGGGGGGTGAACCGGGTATCGGAAAATCGACCCTCAGCCTGCAAATTGCACTCTCCGACAATGGACTCAAAACACTCTATGTGTCGGGCGAGGAGTCGGCGGATCAGATCAAAATGCGGGCGACACGCATCGGCATTGCCAACGAGGAGTGTTTGGTATATGCGGAGACAAGGCTTGAAAATATCGTGACTCAGATCGAGGAGTTGCAGCCCGATATGGTTATCATCGACTCCATTCAGACCATGTATACCGACCTGATTGACTCGTCGGCAGGCAGCGTGTCGCAGATTCGCGAATGCGCCGCTACGCTGTTGAAATATGCCAAAAGCACGGGTATCTCGATCTTCATCATCGGTCACATCACCAAAGACGGAGCCATTGCCGGTCCGAAAATTTTGGAGCACATTGTGGATGTGGTTTTGCAGTTCGAGGGTGATAACAACAATATTTATCGCATTCTACGGGGTATCAAAAACCGTTTCGGAGCAACCTTCGAAATCGGAGTCTTCGAGATGCTCGACTCCGGATTACGTGAGGTGGACAACCCTTCGGAGATCCTGTTGACGCACTACGACGAGCCGTTGAGTGGCATTGCGGTGGGTGCCTCGGTGGATGGTATACGTCCTTATCTGATTGAGGTGCAGGCATTGGTGTGCAACGCCGCCTACGGCACGCCCCAACGTACAACCACCGGATTTGATACCAAACGCATGAATATGCTGTTGGCCGTATTGGAAAAACGGGTTGGAATGAAGATGTTCCAGAAGGATGTCTTTCTGAATTTTGCGGGTGGCTTCAAAATTGCCGATCCCGGATTGGATTTGGCCGTTGTGGCTGCCGTGGTCTCCTCCTATTACGACCGTCCCATTGCTGAAGGCGTTTGCTGTGCGGGCGAGATCGGCCTTTCGGGCGAGGTGCGACCGGCACCACGCACCGAGCAGCGCATCAGTGAGGCATCCCGATTGGGATTCAAGCGTATTGTCGTGTCGGGCTATCTGCCCAAAACCTCGAAACGGCCGAAGAATATCGAAATCATCACCATCAACAGCATCGACCAACTGCCCAAAGCACTCTTTGTGGAGTAGGTCGCTACCAATCAAAATTTTCGTATGCCACACACACAAATCGCTTCACCCGGATTTGCAGACACCAAACCGCATTACCATATTCTCGATGGGTTGCGTGGCGTTGCGGCTATCACAGTGGTGTGTTTCCACCTATTTGAAGCTTTTGCAACCAGCCACTTAGACCAGCGAATCAATCATGGTTATTTGGCCGTCGATTTCTTTTTCATCTTGTCGGGGTTCGTTGTCGGTTACGCTTATGACGATCGTTGGGGTGTCATGACCACAAAAGAGTTCATCAAACGCCGCATCATCCGGCTGCATCCGATGGTGGTGATGGGGGCGGTGATAGGAGCCATCATCTTCTACTTGCAGGGTTGCTCCGTGTGGGATGTGTCGAAGGTGACTATTGCGGCTCTGTTTGTTGCTACATTTTTAAACGCACTCTTGATTCCGGCAACGCCGGGAACCGAAATTCGAGGTGTGGGTGAAATGTATCCTTTGAATGGCCCCAGTTGGTCCCTGTTTTTTGAATATATAGGGAATCTGCTCTATGTTCTGATCCTTCGTAAACTCGCGACAAAAGTGCTGGCAGGGGTGGTCTTGGCAGCCGGATGCGGCTTGGCATTTTTTGCTATATGGGGTCCGTACGGTGATATATGTGCCGGATTTACACTGACCGGGATCGAGTTCACGGCGGGATTCCTGCGGCTGTTGTTCTCTTTTTCTGCCGGATTACTGCTCATCCGCATTTTTAAGCCGGCACCTGTGAAGGGAGCTTTCTGGATTTGCAGCCTATCGATCGTTGCACTCTTGGCCGTGCCACGCATTGGCGGAGCGGCTTATTTGTGGATGAACGGTTTGTATGACACCCTCTGTTTTGCGCTGTTTTTTCCGCTTCTTGTTTTCCTTGGAGCCTCAGGAACGACGACCGACAAGTATACAAACCGCATCTGTAACTTTCTGGGAGATATATCTTATCCCCTCTATCTGGTGCATTATCCTTTTATTTACCTCTATTATGCTTGGGTAAAGAATGAAAATCTCACATTTGTAGAGTCATTGCCCGGCGCGGCAGGAGTCGTTGTAGGCAGTATCGTATTGGCCTATGTTTGTTTGAAGTGGTATGATCTCCCCGTCCGCAACTACTTGACCAGTCGATTTCTAAATAAAACACACACTTAGAAGCTGTTTTAAATTTATTCATCTCGTTCTTTTCGGCTCTTTTCGCCCCGGATTTCGCCCTGTAAATTCTCATTTAGCTCGCTAAAATCGGATTTACAGGACAAAAACAGGAACAAAAATAGCTCTCAAATAACTTCGGTAACAAATTCAAACAGCTTCTTAGAAGCTGTTTTAAATTTATTAATGTCTGCTGCTCCAATCAGATGAGATCGTCCGAAAAGTTGGAGATTCCGTGCAACAAAACAGCGAGAGATTCCTCGATCCGGTCGAGAGATCACATACTCTTTTAAGCGGAATCTCCGCGTGACTCTTTTGTGGAATAATACTTGTATCCGTCGTTTCAAAACGAATGCAAGTATGAGAGATTTTGATAAGATTATTTGGCGTGATGCATTGACGTATGTCGATTTCTTCGCCATGTGGTGCCGTCCGTGCCTGTTGATGTTTCCTATCGTTGACAAATTTCAACAACAGATGAAAGGTCGTGTTGATGTCTACAAAATCGACATTGAGTCCGCGGAGGATGCCGACATTATTCAGCGTTACAACATACTTTCTGTGCCTACATCACTCTTTTTTCGTCATGGGGAGATTCTCTGGCGGGGTAGTGGCCTAATGAGTTTCGAACAACTCAGGGGTGTTGTGGTGGAGTTGGAACAACAGGCGTGTATAGGGGTCGATTAACCGGTTGTCGTTGTTTTACCCGACCGAAGTTAGTTTCTTAATCTCGACAAGGGTTATTTCGTAAATAATATTTTAAAATACAGGGTGATTATTAAATAATTATCTTATATTTGTATTCAATTTTGAAAATAAATATTATTTATGACTAAAGTTACGACATTAAATCAATTCATTATCGAACAACAGGCCGAGTTTCCCCAAGCAACCGGTGGTCTTTCGCGCCTGCTGCACCACACAGCCATTGCGGCAAAAAAGGTGAACCGCGAGGTGAATAAAGCGGGATTAGTAGACATCCTCGGTCAGGCCGGGACGGAGAACATCCAAGGAGAGCAGCAACAGAAACTGGATCTCTATGCCAACGAAACATTTCTCGAAGAGTTGCGTGCCAGTGGCGAATGCTGCGGTGTGGCATCGGAGGAGAACGAAGATATTATTATTTTCGAGGAGGGGCTTTGCAAAAGTGGACGTTACATTGTCTGCATGGATCCGCTTGACGGCTCATCGAATATCGACGTGAACGTCTCCGTCGGTACGATCTTCGCAATCTACAAACGACTCTCCGCAATCGGCGGTCCGGCGGAGAAAAGTGACTTCCTGCAAAAAGGTACTGCACTCATTGCGGCCGGTTATGTGATCTACGGCTCCTCGACGATGCTGGTGTACACCTCCGGCAACGGCGTAAATGGTTTTACACTGGATCCCTCGATTGGTGAGTTCTGTCTCTCCCACGCCGGCGTGCAAGTTCCCTCCAACGGCAAAATCTACTCGATCAACGAGGGCTACTACGAGAAATTTCCTGTGGGCGTGAAGAAATATATCAAGTACTGTCAAGAGAAAGATACCCGTCACGGGCGACCTTATACTTCGCGCTACATAGGTTCGCTGGTGGCTGATTTTCACCGTAATATGCTCAAGGGTGGCATCTACATCTATCCCGAAACCGACGTGCATCCACGTGGCAAATTGCGTTTACAATATGAATGTAATCCGGTGGCATTCATTGTGGAGCAGGCCGGGGGTGTGGCGACTAATGGTAGTAACCGCATCCTTGAAATCGAGCCGCAGGATATTCACGAACGGACTCCGCTCTACGTGGGATCGAAGAATATGGTGGGAAAAGTGACGGAGTTTCTGAATTTTTTCGACCAAATATAGGAACAGGGTAAAATTCCCGTGGGACGGCTTTGAGAAGGTTGAGGAGCCTGTCGAGAGGTCGCAAAATACTTGAAAGTTCACGATCCTCGAGTTTGTCAAGAGGTCGCAAAAATACTTGAAAGTTCACGATCCTCGAGCTTGTCGAGAGGTCGCAGGGACAATAATCACCATGACCTTGCGACCTCTCGACAGGCTCGAGGATCGTAGTTTTTTTGCCACAAGAAC
>JAVXCD010000074.1:0-8488 GCA_036659655.1 Alistipes sp. | reverse complement strand
GTTGCCTATGCAACGAAATCGACACGAAAAAAGGGCGAAAAAGAGTCATAACAAAATTATTGAATGAATTTAAAACAACTTCTTAGGAACGAGCGCAAACCAGCTTGCTTGATTTGCCGAGAGACGACAGCATTTATATAAATATTTCGGTAACAAATTCAAACAGTTTCTTATAATACCACAAGCGGCCGCCATTTATTTGGCGGCCGCTTGTGGTATTATGAATCAATCTATTTCGAGGCACGTTTGCGGTCTATCTCCCGCAGGAAGATCTTGCGCATACGCATGAAATGCGGGGTGATTTCAACGTATTCATCCTCCTTGATATACTCCAAAGCCTCCTCCAAAGAGAAAATTTTCGGAGGTGCGATCGAACTCTTATCGTCCGTACCCGAAGCACGCATATTGGTAAGTTGTTTGGGTTTTGTGACGTTGACCGTGATGTCGTTGCTACGGGTGTGTTCGCCAACAACCTGACCCTCATAAACTTGTTCCATGGAGGTGATGAAAAAGCGTCCGCGATCTTGCAGTTTGTCGATCGAGTAGGCGAATGCCGTACCTGTTTCGCCCGAAATGATTGAGCCATTGAGACGCATATCAATCTCCCCGACCCACGGTTCAAAATCTTTGAGTCGGTGTGTCATGATGGCCTCTCCGGCTGTTGCGGTGAGCATGTTCGAGCGCAATCCGATGATGCCGCGCGAAGGAATGGAAAATTCCAGCCGGGTACGATCTGCTGTGCCAACCATGTTGATCAACGTTCCTTTGCGCTTGGTTGCTAACTCGATCACCGTGCCCGCATATCCTTCGGGACAGTCAACGGTCAACTCCTCAATAGGCTCACACTTTTTGCCACCAATCTCTTTGATAATCACATGAGGCTGACCAACTTGAAGTTCATACCCCTCGCGACGCATGGTCTCAATGAGTACCGACAAGTGCAACACACCACGTCCGAAGACGATGAAACTGTCGGCCGAAGGTCCGGCCTCCACACGCAGTGCAAGGTTTTTCTCCAACTCCTTGCTCAGGCGGTCTTTGATGTGGCGAGAGGTGACATATTTACCGTCCTTTCCGAAGAAAGGCGAGTTGTTGATCGTGAAGAGCATCGACATGGTAGGCTCGTCGATAGCGATGGGGGGCAGCGCCTCCGGGTTGTCGTAGTCGCAGATGGTGTCACCGATTTCGAAACCGTCGATACCGACAATGGCGCAGATTTCGCCGCAGGGCACTACGTCTACCTTCTTCTTGCCGAGACCTTCGAACACCAGCAGATCTTTGATTTTTGTCTTTTGCAGGGTTACGCCGTCGCGTTTGGCGAGTGTGACGTTTTGCCCTGTTTTGAGTGAACCACGTGTCACTTTACCCACGGCAATACGACCCGTATAGGCTGAATATTCGAGAGAGGTAATGAGCATCTGAGGTGTTCCCTCCACAATAACCGGTGTGGGAATATCGTCAATGATCGCATCCAACAAAGGAGTGATTGAGGTGGTCTGCTCGTTCCAAACGTGCGACATCCAACCTTGCTTTGCCGAGCCGTAAATAGTCTTGTAATCAAGCTGTTCCTCTGTGGCATTGAGCGAGAACATCAAATCAAAGACCTGCTCGTTGACCACTTCGGGACGGCAGTTCGGTTTGTCCACTTTATTGACCACCACGATCGGCTTTTTGCCGAGTGCAAGTGCTTTTTGCAGCACAAAACGGGTCTGGGGCATGGTGCCTTCAAAAGCATCGACAAGTAGTAACACACCGTCGCACATGTTCAGTACGCGCTCCACTTCACCGCCGAAATCGGCGTGTCCGGGGGTGTCTATGATGTTGATTTTATAATCCTTGTAAATGACGGATACGTTTTTCGACAGGATCGTAATACCACGTTCGCGCTCAAGATCGTTATTATCCATAATCAGGTCACCTGATATCTTGGCATCGTTGCGCAGGAGGTGTCCTGCCAGAATCATTTTGTCTACGAGAGTGGTTTTTCCGTGATCGACGTGTGCAATAATTGCAATATTGCGTAGTTTTTGCATAAAGATGAATTTTATGGTGCAAAGGTAACAAATAATCGCGAATTATATACTATATTTGGTCTTTGCTAATTTATTCTTCCATGGATTGCGACTTTCGAGTTAAACAACAAAGTGAAATTTATATAAATAGTGTCGCAGAAGTTCTGCCACACCTGCTGCCCAACACGCGTGTTGTGGTGATCTCCGATACGAATATAGATCGTTGTCACCACGCTCTGCTGGATACGCGTTTCAGCACCATTCTGATTGGACAGGGCGAGACGATCAAGACTTTGTCGACAATCGAGATCATCTACCGCCGTTTTATCGAGTTGGAAGTCGATCGTTCGACCTTTGTGCTGGGCATCGGTGGTGGTATCGTGACGGATCTTGCAGGCTTTGCGGCCTCGACCTATATGCGGGGGCTCTCGTTCGGGTTCCTGCCGACCACCCTGCTGGGGCAAGTAGATGCGGCAATCGGAGGTAAAAACGGGGTCAATATCGGTGGTTACAAAAACATGGCCGGCACCTTCCAGCAACCCAAATTTGTCCTCTGCGATGTCTCATTGCTTCGCACACTCTCCGGCCGAGAATTTAGATCAGGGCTTGCAGAGATCGTGAAGGCGGGGATCATTGCTGACCCCGATTTGTTTACACGATTAGAATCTGTCACCCTCGAACAACTGCGCGGCGATGCTTCGTTGCTTACCGCAGTGGTCAAAGCTGCTGTGCGGGTAAAAACCGATTTCGTGGAGCGCGACGAACTGGAGGTCGGGGAGCGGCGCAAACTCAATTTGGGGCACACGCTGGCACATGCCATCGAAAAATGTTCCAATAAGATGAATCATGGCGAAGCTGTGGCGGTCGGCATTGCTCAGATAGCCCAAGCCGCCGTAAGATTGGGTGTGCTACGCGCGACAGATTACGACCGCATTGTCGGTCTGTTGGGTGCGCTGGGCTTTGATCTGACACCTCCCGTGTCAATGAAACGGCTGTTGCAAGAGGTTTCTAAAGACAAGAAAAGCGAAGGCGACTCACTCTATGCGGTACTACCCATCGCAATAGGCCGCTGTGCCGTGCGCAAAATACCCTTCACCGAATTTACAGCACTCTTTCGCTAATTCTATCTTATCCGTCGCGCTAATTCGACTGCGTAAGCATCCCAATCCCGGATGTTGTGTCCTGCCACGCCCGATTCTATCGCAGCGTGTGCTACGGCCAATGTGACCACGACGATCAAACGCGGATCGAGTGATTTGGGAATGAGGTAGTCGCGGCCAAATTCGAGATGTGTCAGACCATACGCTTCGAGCACCGAGGCGGGAACGGGTTCGTGAGCCAATGCTGCCAGTGCGTGGGCGGCAGCAAGTTTCATCGGTTCATTGATCTTGCCGGCTCGCACGTCGAGTGCTCCACGGAAGATATAGGGGAAGCCCAACACGTTATTCACCTGATTGGGATAGTCTGAGCGTCCGGTCGCGAAGATCAGATCCTCGCGCGAGGCCATGGCCAGTGTGTAGGATATTTCGGGATCCGGATTGGCCAGAGCCAGCACCACCGGATTAACAGCCATGCTGCGGATCATCTCTTGAGTCAGAACACCCGCCTTGGATGCACCAATGAAGATATCGGCTCCGCAGACAGCCTCTTGCAAGGTGGAGAGCGGGCGGTCGGTGACAAATTCGTGCTTCAGCCCGTTGAGATCTGTGCGAAGGGCATTGACAATACCCTTGCTGTCACACATCACAATGTGTTTGTGGCGGATACCAATGGCTGGCAGCATCTTGGCACAGGCAATAGCCGCTGCGCCTGCGCCTGCAACCACAACCGAGACCTCTTCGGCCTTTTTGCCGGTGAGTCGCAGCGCGTTGAGAATCGCAGCCGCGACAATGATGGCAGTGCCGTGTTGGTCGTCGTGCATGATGGGGATGTCGAGTTCGTCTCGCAACCGTTGCTCAATCTCGAAACATTCGGGTGCTTTAATATCTTCGAGGTTTATGCCGCCGAAAGTCGGAGCAATGTTTTTTACTGTGGCGATAAATTGCTCTACATCACTGGTGCCCACTTCGATGTCGAATCCGTCGATGTCGGCAAAGACTTTGAAAAGCATACTTTTACCCTCCATCACAGGCTTGCCTGCCAGAGCCCCGATATTGCCCAACCCAAGTACGGCCGTGCCGTTGGTGATCACTCCAACTAAATTGCCTTTGGCGGTATATGTGTAGGCCTGCGTGGGATCTTTGGCAATTTCCAAACAAGGTGCCGCCACACCCGGTGAGTAGGCTAATGCCAAATCTTTTGCCGTATAGGGCTTGGTCGGGATGACTTCTATTTTTCCCGGACGGCCTGCGCTGTGATAACGCAGGGCTTGCTGACGATTGTTGTCCATAGTGTTATGTGTTTTAAAGTAAATTTAAAACAGTTTCTTACGTTTATATATAACGGAATATCTGCAATTTTCGCGCCTGAAATGGAAATTAAGAAGCTGTTTTAAATTTATTAACCTCGTTCTTTTCGCCCTATAAATCCTCATTTAGCGCGCTAAAATCGGGTTTACAGAACAAAAACAGGGCTCAAGTTATCATTTTTGTTGGTGGGTAGGTTTGTACTTGACAGAAACTGGAACTGTTCACGATCCTCGAGCTTGTCGAGAGGTCGCAAGGACTTTGGAGACACAGCACACGATGCTCGACAGGCTTGAGGAGCGTGTGCTTTCATTCTTCACGCTATTCAGAATAATAGGCAGAGATGACGACTGTTGTTTGGTATAACAGTTGCGTAGGTAGATTGAAAATGTGTGCGACGTATGAAAATTGAAACAGGTAAAGGGACGATCCCGCTGATGGTCTTGCTGGCTATCTGGTCGGTATCGGCGATTGCTTCGCTGCCGGGGTTGGCAATCTCTCCTATTTTAGGCGATTTGAAGGGCATTTTCCCTGCGGCAACCGATCTGGAGATTCAGATGCTTACCTCCCTGCCGTCGTTGCTGATTATCCCCTTTGTATTGCTGTCGGGCAGACTCTCTGTCGGCAAAGATAAGTTGAAAATTTTGATGGTGGGGCTCTCGATCTTCTTTTTGAGTGGTGTTGCCTGCCTGTTTGCCAACAGCATGTTTCTGCTGATTGTGGTTAGTTGCATCCTTGGCATCGGTGCCGGCATGGTCATCCCGTTGTCGATCGGATTGGTGGCTGAATATTTCACGGGCGACTATCGGGTGAAGCAGCTTGGCTTGAGTTCCTCTATCAATAATTTCACACTGGTCTTTGCGACCATTGTGACGGGCTATTTGGCCGATGTGAATTGGCATTTGCCCTTTTTGGTCTATACTTTGCCGGGCATCTCGCTGTTGTTGTCCTATTTTCTGCGGCGGCAACGCCCCGTGCCCGAACCGCTGCAAAGTGCGCAGATGCAACACAAAAATATCGATAAGAAAAAACTTATCGAGTTAATGCTCCTCTACCTGTTCATCACCTTTTCGGTTGTGGTAATCACCTTCTATGCCTCCTTCTTGGTGAATGACTACAAATTTAATAATTCATTCTCGGGCGTGTTGATCTCACTCTTCTTTCTGGCTATTATGTTACCGGGACTTTTTCTAAATCGCATCATTGTCCGTTTGCAACGCAATGTCAATGTGGTCTCGTTGGTGATGATCTGTGTGGGATTGCTGTGCATCGGTATTTTCAGGGACAAGTTCCTGCTGCTGGCCGGTTGTCTGCTGGCCGGAGCGGGCTATGGGATCATGCAGCCGATCATCTATGATAAAGCGGCCACGATTGCACCTCCGCGTTTGGCGACGTTGGCTCTGTCGTTTGTTCTGTCGGTCAACTATTTGGCTGTGATGATTTGCCCCTTTGCCATTGACCTGTTTCGAAAGGTTTTTGACACGCCGAGCGAGCGATTTCCCTTTCTGTTTAATGCGACTCTGGTCCTGATGGTCGCCGTTTTTACGTGGTTTCACCGTGATAATTTTACGCTGGGACTCGATACGTCATACTACAAAAAGAGATTGTAAAATTTTGTTATTGTAAAATAAGTCGTAATTTTGTTTCCTATGGGCATCTATTTGTTCGGGCGTAAAATTATGAGAAAAACTATTTTGCTACTTTTTAGTGTTGTTTGTTGTGTCTTTATCTCCTTTTGTACCGATACAGAGTCTGATGGTGCTCGTATGGTAACTATTCAACCGACCATTACCCGCGTGGCCGGGCTTGCTTTTGAGACGGGGGATAAAATTGGCCTGACCATTCAGGTTGGTGCTACGAACCATGTTACCAATACCGAGTTGACCTACAACGGAACCGTCTTCACGTCGGGTACGCTGCTGTGGTATAATAATGCGCAGGAGAGTTCGACGTTGACCGCCTATTATCCTTATGCTGTGGCGGGCAGCCCAACGGAATTTACGGTTTTGGCGGATCAGTCGTCGAAGTTGAATAACATGACTTCGGATCTGCTGATCTCGCTCAAGCGCAATGTTCTCCCGACGGCGAATGCTGTGCCGATGATTTTTAAGCATGCACTGTCGAAATTGAAGATCACCGTCACCAACAATGCTACGGCTACAATCACAAAACTCTCCATTGGCGGGGCGATACCAACGGCGACGGTTGATCTGCAAATACCGAGTGTCGTGGTGAAAAATGGTGTTGCAACGGCAGATATTGCCTGCTTCAACGCAGCCTTGAATGAGTATCATGCGATTGTTGTCCCGCAGACGGCGACCCTGATACTTTTGGTGCAGATGAGTGATGGTAAGTTGCATACCCATAAGTTGTTGCCGGCAACAATTGAATCGGGAAAGGCCTATGGAATTGCGGTTACGTTGACCGATATTGACATCTCCGCAACCCTTAGCGGTGAGATTGCCGACTGGATCGACGGAGGCGTACTGCCGCCTGACGGCGGTGGAGGAGGCGATGCCGGTGTCAATACGTTGGTCTATCAGGGTGTTACCTATACCACTGCGCAACTGGGTGATCGGGTGTGGATGACGGAAAATTTGCGGTACCTTCCTGCCGGCTCGCAACTGAACAATGGCATTTGGTCTCCGAGTGGTGGAGCAGAAAAAGGAGGATTGCTCTATGATTTTGCTCACGGACAAACTCTTTGTCCCTCGGGCTGGCATCTGCCGGAACAGAGCGAATTCGAGGCGTTGTTGACGGTGCTGAAACCGCCGTATGAAACACTTCTACCACTGGTGGGTATCTGGAATGCATCGGGAGTTGGCGCATTAACAGAGGGGAAAACCATTTTGATGGGCAGCTCGCCTGCTACTGACGAAAAGCATTTTTATTTGATAAACACCGGTACGGATAAACCTGCTGTGATGGCTTATCTGCCGAGTAATGGTGTGTCGGTTCGCTGTGTGAAAAATAAATAACAAGGCAAATTTGCTCTTTTTTTGGCAGATTTGTGAATTATCGAGTATCTTTGTTTTATGACAGAATTTGGACTTATAGAACAAATCAAAACCCTGTTTGGGACGATACCCTCCAATGGATTCGAAGGTATTGGTGACGACTGTGCCATCTTTTCGCTCGGCAATGGGGAGTCGCTGGTGTTTACTACCGATATGCTGGTCGAGGATGTTCATTTTCTGCGGGCGGCAACATCGGCCGAGGAGTTGGGGCGTAAATCGTTGGCAGTCAACCTTAGCGATGTGGCGGCGATGGGAGCTGTGCCCGTGGCTACCCTACTTTCGGTGGCATTGCCACGGGAGATGATGGGTTCGTGGGTGGCTGATTTCATGAACGGCTACCACGCTTTGTCGCAGCAACAGGGTGTGGCTCTGGTGGGTGGAGATACCACGGCTTCCACTGCGGGTATTACGATCAGTGTCACAGCCATCGGACGAGTCAAAGATAAGCATCTCAAGCGTCGTTGTGATGCGCAAGTGGGTGATCTTCTTTTTGTTGCCGGTGAGGTCGGTGAGTCGGGGGCGGGACTCAAAGAGATCTTAGCCGGTCATTACGACACACCGCAGGCTGCCGTGCATCGGAATCCCGTGCCGCAAATTGCCGAGGGCATCTGGCTCGGAGGTCGCTCGGAGGTGCATGCGATGATGGATATTTCGGATGGCATTGCTTCCGACGTGCGGCATATTATGGAGCAATCGCATGTTGGTGTCGAGGTAGATACAGAGCAAATTCCGACCGTTGTAGAGTTGGAAACGGCACTGTGTGCAGGCGAAGATTATAAGTTGCTATTTACGGCTGATGCGGAGGATGCAGCCTCGTTGTGTGCGAATTTCAGCGGGCATTTCGGACGGGATCTCTACCCTATCGGGCGTATCACCGATTCACAGCGGCTGGTGTGGCTTCGCGACGGACAGCCTATTCAGGCCGAGTGGCAGGGATTCCGGCACTACTAAGAAGTTGTTTTAAGAAACTGTTTTAAATTTATTCATCCTGTCCTTTGAGGCGGATTATTTGGATCAAGCGCAAAATCCGGTGGGAAAGAGTAGGTGAAAAGTG
>JAVXCD010000073.1:0-8493 GCA_036659655.1 Alistipes sp. | reverse complement strand
GGCTCGAGGATCGTGAACTGTGTACTTTGCGACCTCTCGACAGGCTCGAGGATCGTGAATATTGTGTACTTTGCGACCTCTCGACAGGCTCGAGGATCGTGTGTATATTTCCGCCAACAAGAAATCTCGCCCGATCCACTTTTCACTTCCTCTTTCCCACCGGGTTTTGCCGCAGTTAGAGAAGTTTTCGCTATCTTTGTGCCAAAATTACCGGTATGAAAATCTTAATTCTCAATGGGCCGAATCTTAATTTGCAGGGTACGCGCGATGTAAATGTCTATGGTTCGGAGACTTTCGAAAGTTATCTCGGAAAGTTGAAAACAGCCTATCCCACCGTTGTATTTGCCTATTATCAATCCAATATCGAGGGGGAACTGATCAATGCCATTCAGCAGGCAGAGGGCACATTCGATGGCGTGGTGATGAATGCAGGAGGCTACACACACACCTCGGTCGCTATTCGTGATGCCATTTCTGCGGTGTCGGTGCCTGTTGTCGAAGTGCATATTTCGTCGATTCTTGCGCGCGAAGAGTTCCGTCACGTGTCGTTGCTTGCACCGGTAGTCAAAGGGTCAATCATGGGTTTCGGTCTGGATTCCTATCGTCTGGGGGTGGAGGCTTTTATCGGGAAACAAAACTAAAAAAAAGAATATATGTATAGAATGAAGAGAACCAAGGTGGTTGCAACCATGTCGGACTTTCGTTGCACAGAGGAGTTTGTGAAGAATTTGTTTGATGCCGGCATGGATGTGATCCGCATCAATTCGGCACATGTGTCGGAGCAAAGTGCTTCGCGGATTGTGGAAATTGTTCACAAGGTCAACGCAGCCATTCCGATCATGATTGACACGAAAGGACCTGAAATTCGGGTGACGACCATTGCCGAGGAGTATGGAAACGGCATTCATTTTCAGGTGGGGGACGTAATCTCTGTGCGCGGTTCTGTGGGTACGGATCTGACCACCCGTAAAGTAGTCTACATGAACGTTCCCTCTATCGTACAGGATATTCCGGTCGGAGCGCGGATGTTGATCGCCGATGCCGAGTTGGAGATCAAAGTGCTTCGTAAAACGGACGAGGAGCTGATCTGTGAATTTGTCATTGGTGGCATACTGCGTTCCCGCAAAAGTGTCAATGTGCCGGGCGTATCGATCAGCCTGCCCTCGGTGACAGAGAAAGACCGCGGATTCATCGAATGGGCGGTGCGTAATGATGTCGATTTTATTGCACACTCTTTTGTGCGCAGTGCGAAAGACATCAAGGCCGTACAGGATATTTTGGACGCTCACGACAGCAAGATAAAGATCATCTCGAAAATCGAGAATCAAGAGGGACTGGATCACATAGACGAGATCATCGAGACCTCGTATGGCATCATGGTGGCGCGTGGTGATCTGGGCGTGGAACTTCCTGCCGAGGCCATTCCCAACACACAACGGCGGATTGTCGAGAAGTGCATCGTCGCCAAACGGCCGGTCATTATTGCAACACAAATGCTCTATTCGATGGTCAAATCACCCCGTCCCACACGTGCCGAGGTGAGCGACGTGGCCAGTGCAATTTACGAGCGCGTGGATGCCATCATGCTGAGCGATGAGACCGCCATGGGTGACTATCCTGTGGAGTCGGTGCAGACCATGTCGCGCATTGCCCGCGAGATTGAGCGGGATGAAACCCACTTTGCACCCATGATCGACATGAATATGGTCTCGGTGAATCACGAGATTACCGCGCAGTTGGCACGTTCGGCGGTGCGCGCTTGCACCAATCTACCAATTTCGTATGTCGTTCTCGATACAAAAACAGGACGCACAGGACGTTATTTAGCTGCATTCCGTGGGCATAAATTTGTGATGGCCGTATGTTATCAGCGTCATGCACAGCGTATTCTGGCTCTGTCTTACGGTGTTATTCCGATCTTGCGCAACCAAGAGTTAACGGATCGATACCACTTTTTAGTGGATGCTCTCGAGTTCATCGCCCGACGCGGCTCCTTGGAGGACAGTGAGTTGCTGGCTATTGTGGGCGGCAGTTTCGGTCCCGACGGTGGTGCATCCTATGTCGAGATCTCCAATGTGGCCAATATCCGTCGCCGCAACGAGGAGATCGCCACACATAAATGTTAAGCCGTTTCTGAGATGCCGGGTGAGTTGAAAGCGTTGGTTGCCAGAGGGGTGGCGTGGAGTATGGCCGAAAAGGCGGGCTCTACTCTGCTTCAGCTGGCTGTCAGCATCCTCACGCTTCGTCTGCTGATGCCCGAAGATTTTGGCGTTGTCGCCATTCTGACGGCCTTCTCGGCCGTCGCTTTGATTGTTGTCGATAGTGGGTTCTCGCAAACCCTTATTCGCAAAATCGAACCTCAGCCCAACGACTATAAATCGGTTTTTCTCTTCAATATCACCGTCTCGGTGCTGCTATATCTGCTTTTGGTGGGGCTCTCCCCCGTGGCTGCGTGGTACTATGGCAAGCCCATCATCACGAGCATTGCACCTGTTTTCTTTTTGCAAATTCCTGTGAATGCACTGTGTGTGATCCAAAACACGATTTTCACGCGGCAATTCCGCTTTTCGCTGATGTCGAAAGTCGTCTTCATCTCGTCACTCATCAGCGGAGCTGTGGCCATCTGCATGGCATTGGCGGGGTGTGGCGTGTGGAGTATTGTGGCACAGCAACTTACAGCAATGATTGTGCGAGCCGGATTGATGTGGTGGTTCAGCACGTGGCGGCCTACGGCGCACTATGACAGTCGCGCATTGAAAGAGATGGCTCCGTACAGCCTGAATCTGATGGCTACGGATCTGATTTCGACCCTTTACAATAAAATTCCTCAGCTCTTTCTGGGCAAAGTCTATTCGATCGATGCGTTGGGCTATTTTGATCAGGCACGGAAATTCAAGGATCAATCGGTTACTTCGGTGGTGATGTCGGTACAGAATGTAACTTTTCCGGCGCTGTCCAAGATTGCCGGCGATGAGAAGAAATTTGCTGAGAGTTATCGGCAGGTGATTCTGGTGGTCGCCTATGTGATGTTCCCCGCGATGATCGGATTGATCGCAGTGTCGGAAGATCTTTTTGCCGTTTTGGTGGGCGAAAAATGGATGCCTACAGTGCCTTACCTGCGGGTGATCTGCCTCACCGGATTGTTCTATCCCATCGCGATGATTGCCTACAATGTGCTGAAAGTCAAGAGTGACGGTAAAATAATCGTACGATTGGAGATCGTAAAAAAGATCGTGATGACGGTGATCTTCGTGGTGACCATTCCTCACAGTGTGATGGCGGTTGTGTGGGGACTTGTAGCTATGTCGCTGTTCGAACTGCTGTTGAATTTCTTTGCGGCAACGCGTTTTTCTACGCTGTCCGTCTCCCGCGTCCTACGCACTCTGCTGCCTATTGTATTGGTGACGGCGGCCATGTATGGCGTTGTGTGGGGGGTGGGGGTTCTTCTGCCTGATAACCCGCCGTTACGACTGGTGGTGCAACTGCTGTCGGGCGTAGCCTCCTACGCACTCTTCTCCGCACTATTCCGTCTGGCTGCCTTTCGCGAGGTGCTGGCGATGGTTCGGAAACAGATGAAACGATAAACACGATGGAGGGCTGAAATCTTTGAGATTTCAGCCCTCCATCGTGTTTATCCCTACTCCTCTTTGCCTATGCGTTGGCGCACCACCTCGAAGAGCATGATCGCCGCAGCGGCCGAAACGTTGAGTGAGGCGATATGCCCGATCAACGGAATAGCCACCTGCGCGTCACAGATTTTCAGTACCTCTTTCGAAATCCCGACATCCTCAGCACCCATCACGAGTACCGTCGGTTTGCGAAAATCAGCGTCATACAGCAGACTTGTACTCTTCTCTGTCGCACCCACAATCTGAAAACCCTCCTGCTGGAGTGTCTTGAGTGCGTTGCGGATAGAGCCCACACGGCACACGGGGATGGAACTGAGCGCACCTGCCGAGGCTTTGATCGCCTCCCCGTTGACGGGAGCTGAATTCTTGAGCGAAGTAATCAGCCCATGTGCCCCTGCACACTCGGCCGAACGGGCAATGCCGCCGAAGTTACGCACGTCGGTCACTCCGTCGAAAACCACGATCAGCGGCGTTTCATCCTCAGGAACGCGCTCCAGAATATCGGTAATTTCGACATATTCAATGGTCGAAATCTGAGCGATCACCCCTTGGTGATTGCCGGTTACAAGCCGGTTCAGTTTCTCGACAGGCACCTCCTGCACGTGCAGGTGATGACGGATGCAGAGATCACGCAATTCATTCATCAACTGACCCTCAGCACCTTTGCGCATATAGAGTCGGTCGAGTTGTTTACCCGCCTGAATCGCTTCAACTACGGGTCGTATTCCAAAAATTAAATTATCCATCTTGTTTTGTTTTTAATTTGCCACTGATTCCTCCATCAACTCCAACTCATAGGAGGCCTTCTCCCATTCGTGCATCTGATGTTCATAATTTGCTTTCAATTCGTTGTAAACCTTATAATCGGACTCTTTATACTCAGTTGCCGTAGCGAATTTCGCATCATAGGCCGCGATTTTCCGTTCAATCTCCCCTAATTCCGTCTCTACAGCCTCCACCGCCTTGCGCAATTTGCGCACGACCCGTTCCTGTTCACGCTTCTGTTCGTAGGAGAGTTTACCCGAAGAGGTCTCCTTGGGCTCCGAGGCCGCAATCAGATCCTTGCGCTCCACCTCATGCAACGAGTCGAGTTTGCGTTTTTCGAGGAAGTAGTAGATACCGCCCAGATACTCCTTCACCCCGCCGTCACGAAATTCGAACACTTTCGAGACCATGCCGTCGAGAAATTCGCGGTCATGCGAGACGATAATCACCGTGCCGTCGTACTTCAGAATAGCACTTTTTAGAATATCTTTCGACCGCATATCCATGTGGTTCGTCGGCTCATCGAGGATCAGCAGGTTGTAGGGTTCGAGCATCAGGCGTGCCATCGCCAGCCGCGAACGCTCGCCGCCCGACAATACTTTGACCTTCTTGTCTATGTCCTCGCCACGAAATAGGAACGCTGCTAAAATATCGCGTAGACGTGTGCGCACATCCCCCACAGCCACCTTATCCAGTGTGTCGAAGACCGTAAATTCGCCGTCCATCAAGTCATCCTGATTCTGAGCATAGTACCCGATGTTGACATTCGCACCCACACGGATGGATCCTTCGGTGGGTGTCAGTAGTCCGACAATCATGCGTGCAAGGGTGGTTTTACCCTCGCCATTGCGTCCGACAAGTGCTATTTTTTCGCCGCGCTCGATGATGAAATTCGCACCGCTGAAGACGTGTTTCGTTCCAAAGGACATGCCCACCTCTTTGATCTCCGCCACGACTTGTCCGGAACGGGGTGCCGGCGGAAATTTGATGTTCATCGTCGCCAGATCCTCCTCTTCTACTTCGATGCGATCTATCTTATCAAGCTGTTTGATACGCGATTGCACCTGATTAGACTTGGTGGGTTTATACCTGAATTTTTCGATGAACTCCTCACTTTTCTCGATCAGTTTTTGCTGATTCTGGTATGCCGACATCTGCTGTGCGCGGCGTTCGGCACGCAGCACGACATATTTCGAGTAGGAGACTTTGTAATCATAGACCTTGCCCAATGATATTTCGACCGTGCGGGTAGTGACATTGTCCAAAAAAGCGCGGTCATGGGAGATGAGCAGTACGGCTCCGTTGTAATTTTTCAGATAATCTTCTAACCACTGAATACTCTCTATATCAAGGTGGTTCGTCGGCTCATCCAACAGAAAGATGGAGGGGCGGCGCAACAATAATTTTGCTAACTCGATACGCATACGCCAGCCGCCCGAAAATTCACTCGTGGAACGTTCGAAGTCGGAACGTTGAAAACCCAAACCAAGCAAGGTCTTCTCAATATCAGCATCGCGGGTCTCTCCACCCAAAATATGAAAATGGTCGTTGGCCTCGTTCAGGCGGTGCAGAAGTTGCTCGTATTCGGGCGTTTGGTAATCGGTGCGCCGAGTAATCTCGCACGTGAGGCTCTCGATCTCCGCTTCCAGTTTCAGCACTTCGTGAAAGGCCTTCGCCGTCTCCTCCAGCAGGGAGGTAGTGTCGGCCACCTTCATCTGTTGCGGCAGGTAGCCGATCGTGCAGTCGCCGTTGATGGTCACCGCACCCGATGTAGGGTGCTGTTCACCCATGATGATGCGCAGCAACGTAGTCTTGCCCGCGCCATTTTTGCCCACCAGACCAATTCGGTCTTTGGGGTTTATTAGAAACGATATGGCATCGAAAAGTGTCCACCCTCCGTAGCTTATCGTCAAATTATCCAGTGAAATCATTTCAAGTAATTATTGCCGCATCCGATCCTTAAGCCGGTCGAAATGTTGCCTATTTGGTTATACACCCAACATTTTTTCAATCTCCGCACGCGGATCTTCCGCGCCGAATATGGCATTTCCCGCCACAAGAGCCTCCGCACCCGCATCGAACAGCAGACGCGCATTATGTGCCGAGATGCCGCCATCTACCTCGATCATTGTCTGCAAACCGGCCTCGTCGATCATCCCGCGCAGGCGACGGATCTTGTCGAGTGAGTCGGGCATGAACGACTGTCCGCCAAAACCCGGTTCGACACTCATTACCAACACCAGATCTACCAGTGGCAGAATATCACGCAACACTTCCACCGAGGTGGCCGGTTTGATGGAGATACCTGCCTTGGCTCCTGCCTTATGAATCAGCTCGATACAATGCTTTGCATCGTAGGTAGCCTCGTAGTGGAGTGTCACAATATCCGCTCCCGCCTCGACAAATCGCCCCACATATTTCTCCGGCTCGACGATCATCAAGTGCACGTCAAGACATTTTTTAGTCGCCTTGCGGATGGCCTTCAGCACAGGAAATCCGAAGGAGATGTTGGGCACAAAGACACCGTCCATTACGTCGATGTGCACCCATTCGGCGGCACTTTTATCTATGAGTTGTGTGTCGCGTTCCAGATGACCGAAGTTGGCTGAAAGCATCGACGGAGCTATAATACGTTGCATGGTTTCGTTGTTTTGGACAAAGGTACAAAGAATTCGCAACCCAAAATTCAAAATTCAAAATTATTTGTACCTTTGTAGTATATGGAAATAGGAATCATCATCGCAATCATCGTGCTCGTATCGCTGTGCGTCGCACTTACTGCTGTCATTCTGCTGCAACGGCGGGAAATCGCACGCTTGGGTGTGGAGAAAAGCATCGCCGAGAGCGAAATTCGCACTCACATAGAAAAAAGCACCCTTGCGCAGGCTCGATTGGAGGCCACGGAGAGTAAGATCGCCTCGGCCACAGCCGAACGGGAGGAGATGGAAGAGACCTTCCGCACACAGTTTAAGAACCTTGCCAACGATATTCTCGGGGAGCAGTCACGTAATTTCAAACAGACCAATAAAGAGTCGCTCGACATACTGCTCAAGCCATTCAAGGAGAACATCTCCGAATTCAGAGAGCGTGTCGAGAAGATCTACTCTACCGAAAATGAGCAGCGCGGAGCCTTGCATAATGAGTTGAAAAACCTCATGGAACTCAATCGACGTATCACCACCGAGACCACCAACCTCACGAACGCGCTGAAGGGCAACTCCAAAGTGCAAGGTGACTGGGGTGAGATGATTTTGGAGACCATCCTCGACAACTCGAAACTCATCAAGGGTGTGCACTATGACACACAACTTAACATCAAGGATGGCGAGGGCAACAACCTGCGTCCCGATGTGGTGCTCTATCTGCCCGACAACAAACAAATTGTAATCGATTCCAAGGTTTCACTCACCGCTTTTGTGGGCTATGTCAACGCCGAAACCGATGCAGAACGGACGCGGTGCATGACGGCGCATCTGCTCTCTATTCGCCAGCATGTCACCGAATTGGGACGCAAAGATTATCAGAAATTGCTTAATTCGCCCGATTTTGTCATCATGTTTGTGCCCAACGAACCGGCTTTCCTTGCTGCGCTGCAAAGTGACAACTCGATCTGGAGTGATGCTTACGAAAAAAAGGTGATCATCTCCTCGCCCACCAATCTTTTTGCCCTGCTTAAACTCGTCGATGACCTCTGGAAACGCAGCGCGCAGAACAAAAATACAGCCGAAATAGTCTCCTATGGCACGAAATTATATGAGCAATTAGTCGCTTTCACCGCCTCGTTAGAGGGCGTGGGGCAATCCTTGGATCAGGCAAAAGATAAGTATAATGATGCTTACAAGCGGCTCTGCACAGGAAACGACAACATCATCCGCTCCGGTGAACGGCTGCGTAAATTGGGCTTGCCAACCAAGAAACAACACACCGCCAAAACGCTCGACACAACGGAGCATCTCGACGACGAATAAGTGCTATGCCACAAACTTAATTTTCGGTCTGACGATCGGATTGAGCCTGTCGAGAGGTCGCAAGGAAAACATTTCCCGATCCTCGAGCTTGTCGAGAGGTCGCCTGTTTGTTTTCGATCCTCGAGCCTGTC
>JAVXCD010000072.1:0-8525 GCA_036659655.1 Alistipes sp. | reverse complement strand
TGCGACCTCTCGACAAACTCGAGGATCGAATGTTTTTTTTATCGCCTCAGGCTTATTTTTACGACTCTTCACCCCGGATCTCGTCTCGGAGCAGCCCGATGGCAAAAGCACTCGCGCGGTCGATAATCTGCCCGCGATCGGTGCCACATTGCTTCAGCACGGCGAGGGTGTGTGTGGGAGTTGCCACTGCGATCCAGACCGTGCCGACGGGCTTGGTTGGAGTCCCGCCCGCGGGACCGGCTATGCCTGTGGTTGCCACCCCATAGTCGGCACCGGTGAGCCGGCGCACACCCTCGGCCATCTGCCGTGCAACCTGCTCGCTGACGGCTCCATAGGTCGTTATATCTTCGGCGCACACCCCCAACACCTTCTGTTTTGAGGCGTTGCTATAAGAGACTACGCCGCACAGGAAATAGGCAGAAGCACCCGGCATGGCGGTGAAACGTGTAGCGATGACACCGCCCGTACAGCTTTCGGCCGTGGCAAGGGTTTGCCGACGATGGGTGAGGGTTGTGTGTACCAACTCCTGCATGGTGGCGGTTTCGTAGCCGACGATATAAGCGGGAATGATCTTTTTTAAGGCTTCGAATTGCCGGTCTATCTCCTTCGAAACACTGTCGCCCTCCACTTCGTAGGCTGATAGACGCAGACGAACGGCTCCCGGATTGGGTAGGTAGGCCAGTTTGAGGTAGGATGGCAGAGCCTCTTCCCATTGTTCGATCGACTTGGCCAGCA
The DNA here is from genome assembly GCA_036659655.1 of Alistipes sp. Classification (GTDB taxonomy): domain Bacteria; phylum Bacteroidota; class Bacteroidia; order Bacteroidales; family Rikenellaceae; genus Alistipes. The sequence goes on along the minus strand of JAVXCD010000072.1, from coordinate 7,790 downwards.
TGGATTCCGCCAGTCCGGCCGTGATCAGGGTGCGGTGCACGATCTGATGCAGCAGGAAGTGTGCTTTCAGTCGCGGCATCACCTCGTCCTGCATCAGGTGCTCCATCTCAAAGGGCACACCGGGTAGGCAAACTACCACCCTTCCGTCGCGTTCGAACCACATTCCCGGTGCTGTGCCGTGGGCGTTAAACAGCACGGTGCAGCAGGCCGGAACGAGTGCCTGCCCGCGGTTGAGATCGTTGAATTCGATGCCTCGCGCCTCAAGCATCGTGCGCACGTGATCGGCTACGACTTGGTTCAGCACCAGCGGACTGGCGAACAAAGTGGCCAATGTGTGTTTGGTGATGTCGTCTTTGGTTGGGCCGAGGCCACCGGTGATGATGATGACCTCCGATTGGAGCAGTGCCCGTTCGAGGGTCTCGACGATCTGCACCCGGTCATCGCCGATCGAGGTCTTTTCGCGGACGACAATGCCGGCCGAATTGAGGTGCTTGGCGATGGATACAGAGTTCGTATCGGTGATCTGACCGATGAGGATCTCGTCGCCGATGGTGATAATGGTTGCAGTCATAACTATTTGTTTTTTACATCCTTGCTTGCTTGATCCTTGGCAAGGAGTTCTTTACAGATTTTACGGATCAACCCCGGACCTTCGTAGATATAACCCGTGTAGAGTTGCACCAAATTAGCTCCGGCATCGAGCATGGCCTTCACGTCGGCCGGAGTCATTAGTCCGCCCACGCCGATGATGGGATATTGCCCGTTCGAACGGGTGTGAACACGGCGCACCACCTCGATGGCGCGTGCGGTGAGTGGTGCGCCACTCAAACGTCCGCTTCCGATTTTATCGAGAGCCGTATAACTTGTTTTTAATCCTTCGCGCATTGAGGTGCCATTGGTGGCTACGATGCCGTCGAGAGGTGACGATAGGAGAATATCGGTGATGCGGTCGATGGTTTCGTTGGACATGTCGGGGGCTATTTTGAGTAGGATCGGGCGATATTGATTCTGTCCGCGACGAAAGTCGAAGAGTGGAGTCAGTATTTTCAGGATATATTCACGCGAATGTGTAGATTCCTCGCGGCATCCGTTGTCGCAACAGATGTTGACGGTGAAGTAGTCCGCGTATTGATAGAGATTGCGAAAAAGTTTCAGGTAGTCATTTGCGGCTTGCTCCATGGAGGTGATGGCATTTTTGCCAATGTTGCACCCCACGATGATGCCTTCGTGCGAACGACGCAGGTGCACGATCATTTTGTCCAGTCCGCAATTACACTGTCCCGTGCGGTTGACGATGGCGGTGTCTTTGGGCAGGCGGAAAATGCGTGGACGCGGGTTGCCGTTTTGCGGCCGGGATGTGACGGTGCCCACCTCGACGAATCCGAATCCCATGGCTGAGAGTTCGCGGAACACTTCGCCATTGCGGTCGAAGCCCGCGGCCAGCCCGATTGGGTTCGTAAACTTCAAACCGAAGACTTCGCGTTCGAGGGCGGGGTGCTCGACAGCATAGCATTGTCGCAGCAACCACTTACCACCGGGTAGCATGCCGAAAATACGCAACAGCCAGAGGACTGTGCGATGCGCCTGCTCGATGTTGAGTGCGTAGAGAATCGGTTTTAATAGGTGTCGATACATAAGTACTAAAAAAAAATTAATGACACAGTTTAGAAACTGTTTGAATTTGTTACCGAAGTTATTTTAGCGCTATTTTTGTTCCTGTTCTTGTCCTGTAAATCCGATTTTAGCGAGCTAAATGAGGATTTATAGAGCGAAAACCGGGGCGAAAAGAGGAGATTAATAAATTTAAAACAGCTTCTTACATTCGGATCATCCTGCTTATCGGGATCTCGTCTTTATCATTCTGAACAGAGCGACAAATCGGATTTTCAGACTCCTCACGGCTCGCAGGCAGACTCTTTGGGGTCATGCGACAGCGTGATAAGTTCGACGATCGAAATAGAATCCTAATTATTTGGCATTCTGTCATAGCGTAATCACACCTACAAAGATACGAATAAAGTTCCGAATTGGGATCTTCCCGTTAAAAGTATTCGTTGCGGTAGTTGTAGTGATCGCGAATGGCTTCGAAATCATCCCGATGATTTTTCAAGCGAAGACTCTCGGCCTCAAGGTCAAGCATCCGCGAACTTGTGACACAAAGTTCCTGCCAACTGATGGAACGAGCCGGGATGGGTGTAACTTGCGGCGGATACCAGTTTTTTAGCGGCAGATCGAAGAACTCGGAGAGTGCCTGCACACTCATCGAGGTGGCATTGGCCTTTCCCTGTGCCGAATAACCGGCGATGTGGGGTGTGGCGAGCATCGCTCGTGCCAACAAGACCGGATCGAGGGCGGGTTCATGCTCCCAGACATCCAATACATAGGGGTGTCCGCTTTGCAACAGATCGGCACCTCGAATCACGGCCCCGCGCGAGGAGTTGATCACCACACAGTCTGGATGCAGCCGGCGGAGGAATTCGGTGTTGACCAATCCCCGCGTTGTCTCGTCGAGCGGGGTGTGAAAGGTTATGAGGTCTGCCTGTGCAGCCACCTCTGCCAACGGCAGGAAACCTACGTGTTCCCGTGCTTCCCGCGGTGGGTCGCAGCACACCACGCGAAACCCCCACGTCTCGGCATATTGTTTGATCAACGATCCCACATGTCCAACACCGACGATCCCCAACGTGCGCTCGGCAGGCGACCAGTGTTGTGCCTTAGACAGGTAAACCAGCGCGCCGGCCACCCACTGCAACACCCCGCGGGCATTGCATCCGGCTGCTGTGACCACGCGAATGCCGTGGCTGTGGCAGTAGTCGAGGTCGATGTGGTCGAAACCGATGGTTGCGGTGGCAATCATCTTCACCGACGAGCCCTCCAGCAGCGCGGCATTGCAACGGGTGCGGGTGCGGATGAGCAAGGCATCCGCCGTGCGCACATCGGCCGCCGTGATAGCATCGCCCTTTATATATGTAAGGTCGGCATAAGGTTCAAGCACTCCCTTCAAAAAAGGAATTGCCGCGTCTGCAATAATTTTCATTGGCCTATTATGGAACAGTTTTCTCCGTTTTACGAAACAAAGATAGATAAAATTTATTTTTTTTGTACCTTTGTATATTAAAGTCTGTGGTTATGGATGTGAAAGAGTTCAATGTAGATGGGGTAGGAGTGGATAACGGAGCCTATTTCGGGTTGCCTTTCGAGCCGAAGGATGCTGCGCTGGTACTGATTTCTGTGCCGTGGGACGTGACAGTCTCTTACGGCAAGGGGGCGGCGTATGCGCCCGATGCGATGATCGAAGCGTCTACGCAACTGGATCTGTATGATGCCCTTGCACCCGACGAATGGCGCAAAGGTATCGCCACGGCCGATGTGGACTACACCCTGCTGGAAACCTCCGCGCGATTGCGCATCGAGGCGGAAAAGGTGATTGACCACTTCGAAGGCGGAGGCCAAGCCTCCGATGACTATGTGGTTCGCAAGATCGACCGTGTGAACGAGGGGTGTGCCCGGATGAATGAAAATGTCTATCGTCAGGCGACACAATGGCTGTCGTCAGGCAAACTTGTCGGTTTGGTGGGGGGCGATCACTCCACACCCTACGGATTGATGCGTGCCTTGGGTGAACACAACGAAGCCTTCGGAATACTTCACATTGATGCCCATTGTGACTTGCGTGAGGCGTATGAAGAGTTTCAATTTTCCCACGCCTCCATCATGTTCAATGTGTTGCGGGATGTGCCGCAGGTGCAGAAAATCGTTGAAGTGGCGGTGCGCGATTATTGCGATGCCGAGGCTGTGTTGGCAGCTCACTCAGCGCGCATCGAGATGTTCAGCGACGCACAACTTGCCGCGGCCGAATTCGAGGGAATGACTTGGGCAACGCAGTGCGACAAAATTGTGGCGGCTCTGCCCCACGAGGTTTATATAAGTTTTGACATCGACGGATTGACCGTCGAGAATTGTCCACACACAGGGACACCGGTTGTGGGCGGAATCACGTTCAATAAAGCTGTATGGCTGATTGATAGCGTTGTGCGTTCGGGTCGGCGGATCATCGGATTTGACGTGGTGGAGGTTGCGCCCAGAGAGAACGAACCTGTCGATGCGATTGCGGGTGCCCGTGTGCTGTGGAAGTTATGCGGATTAACATTAAAATCAAACTAAATGAGATTATTCTCTTTGTACAGTTGGGTGCGTAGGCGACATCTGCTTGCCACACGGGGTGCGCAATTTATGGACGCTCCTTGGGCCGGCGGTGTGGTGTTGCTGGTTTGTGTGGTGGTAGCTATGTTGCTGGCTAACATACCTGCAACGGGCGTCTATTATCGACACCTGTTGGAAACAAATTTATCGTTGGAGATTGTTAGCCCCAATGGAATCATCGATTGGGTGTTTCCACGCGACATGACTGTCGAGAAGTTGATTAACGACGGTCTGATGGTGATATTTTTCTTCGCCGTGGGACTGGAAATCAAACGAGAATTGGTGTGCGGCCAACTGTCGAATGTGCGTCAGGCGATCCTGCCGGTGCTGGCAGCTGCCGGCGGCATGCTGGTGCCGGCGGTGATCTTCACGCTGTTTAACTACGGTACGGGGGCGGCTAACGGCTGGGGAATACCGACAGCCACCGACATCGCCTTTGCTGTGGGTATCCTCTCGATTTTGGGTAATAGAGTTCCTGTATCGTTGAAGATTTTTCTTACAGCCTTGGCCATTGCCGACGATTTGGGTGCTATTTTAGTCATCGCTTTGTTTTATGGGGAGAGTGTCCAGATCGGCTGTCTGCTGATTGCCATCGCCATGATGATCGGTGTTTACATCATGAAACGCATGGGTGAAACGCGCATGATCTGCTACCTTGTGCCGGCGGTGATCGTGTGGAGCCTGTTTTACTATTCGGGGGTGCACTCCACTATCTCAGGTGTTGCCATGGCCATGCTTATTCCCATGAAACCACGTTACAGCAAGGAGTATTTTGCACAAAAGATGCGACGGCTGCACGGTGCGCTGCTGTGTGCCAAGTGCTCGGGGGCAGATTTCCCCAACGAAACACATCGCTACTACCTGCGTAACATGGAGAGTCTCGCCTCCAATTCGGTGGGGCTGAGTTATCGGTTGGAGCACGCGCTAACACCCTATGTGACATTTTTGGTGATGCCTATTTTCGCCTTGGCCAATGCCGGTGTGCCGATCGCCTCGGTGGAATACCTGAATATTTTTCACTACTCGCCCGAACTCGGCTCGGTGGGCATGGGTGTTTTCTTCGGGTTGGTGATTGGAAAACCTCTCGGCATTTTCTTAGCCAGTTGGCTGGCGGTGAAGTCGAAGTTAGCGGTGATGCCATCGGGTGCTTCGTGGCGAATGCTTTTTGCCGTCGCCTGTCTGGGTGGTATCGGTTTCACCATGTCGATCTTCGTTGATTCGCTGGCTTACACCGACCTTCAAATCATTGACCGCGGCAAAATCGCCATTTTGATGGGATCGACGGCTGCGGCTCTCTTAGGAACCCTTCTGATTCTGATTTTTCCAAAAAATAAAACAAACGTCTCTGAAAAATGAAAAAAATAGTTGTTCTACTCCTTTGCGCCGTGATGCTGTCGGCCGCATGTTCCCGAAGTGGCGGCAGTGTGAAACCCAAAACCGACACCGACTCACTGGCTTATGTGATCGGCATGAATGTGGGTCTCAACCTACTGAAAATGGACTCGACACTCAACGTGAATGCCCTCTGTGAAGGCATACGCGATATGTACGAAGGCACACCGCGCATCTCGGTGGCAGATGGTAAAACTTTTTATTTGACCTATGTAAATTACGCCGCAGCCGAAAAGGTGCGTGCATATGAGGAGCAATTTCTGGAGGATATTTTCAAGTCGAACCGCTCCTATGCCCGCACTGAGTCCGGGGTGACCTACACCGTCGAATCAATCGGCAACGAACAGCAGACCCCCTCGAATGATTGGGATACCGTTGCGGTGCGCTATGTGATCCGCACAGCCGACGAGAAGGAGATTTACTCCTCATACACAAAAAAAGATACGTTGCGCACCGCGCTGAGTAACCTGCTGCCGGGTTTGCGGGAGAGCGTGAAGCTCATCGGTAAGGGTGGCAAGATCTTGGCGTGGTTACCGGCCGCAACAGCTTATGGCACGAAGGGTGACAAAAAATTGGGGATAAAGCCCAATGCCACACTTTATTACGAAATAGAGTTGGTTGCGGTGAAAAAGAACGACATGACTTCAATGCGCGAGAAGATGATACGCGAGTTTTAGAAATCAGTTTGTTTGGTCAACCGGATTTTGATCTGCATGATTTATTTTTGCTGATTTTTCGTGCCGATCGAGACGCATAACAGTGTCTCCGTAACGAGATAGGCGGGAAAAAAGGCAAAAAAGAACCGGAACAACGCGGAATCTTCAATTTAAACAGTTTCTCAGATAGTTTCTTAGGCATAATGTGTGCATTGTATAATAATTTTATAACTTTGCAGCGGAAAATACACAAAACAGATTAAAATCATATTTTTAAAACAATGAAAAAAATTCTCTTTACGGCAGCACTTGCTTGTGCTGTGGTTTTCACCTCTTGCGGTGATAAGAGTGGCTTGCGCATGGGTAGCCTCTCCGAATTCGACTCTTTGTCCTATGCATTAGGCGCTAACATCGGCTATGGCATGAACTACGAAATGGGTGATATTCCATTCGACGCCAAGGAAATAGATAAAGGTATCAAAGCGGGTGCCTTGGAGCCTGATTCGTTGGCTCATGTGAAAGCTTTGGATGCACTGCGTGACTACTTCATGACCAAACGCGGAGAGCGTGCACAGGCTATCGCAGCCAAGAACGCAGCCGACAGCACCAAAACTCCGGTGAAAGCGGATCCTTCTATGTTTGAGTCGGAGAAAGAGCGTGCCGAGATCTCCTATGCTTTTGGTAATGACCTTGGATTCAACATCAAAGAGAGTGGCGTACCTGCACAAATCGCTTGGATTATCGAGGCGATGCAGAACGTTCGCGACGGCAAAGCCCAGATGACCGAAGAGCAGGTAAATTCCTATATTCAATATTATTTTATGGTAAAACGTCCTGCAGAGAATGCTGCCGCTTCGAAAGAATACCTGTCGCAGATCGAAAAAGAATCAGGTGTGAAGAAGACCGAATCGGGTCTGCTCTACAAAGTTACCCGCGAGGGCGATGCGAAGGTGATTGCTAAAGATGCACGCGACACCGTTGTTGTAAACTACAAAGGTACTACCCGCAAGGGCGAGACATTCGACTCTTCTTACGATCGCAAGGAGCCCGCAACATTCCCGCTCAACCGTGTAATTCCGGGATGGACCGAGGGTCTTCAGTTGGTTGGTAAAGGGGGTGCAATCACCCTGTGGATTCCTTCCGAGTTGGCGTATGGCGAGCGTGGTGCTGGTCGTGACATCGGTGCTAACGAGGCTCTGTGCTTCGAGGTTGAGGTGCTCGATGTGAAACCTTATGTAGAACCTGTTTTGCCCGACTCGATGAAACTTGCTACTCCCGTAGCAGTAACACCTGCGAAATAAGCGGTAAAGCACACGAAACAAAAAATAACCGGATCGCGAGATTCGGTTATTTTTTTGTTTTAGAAACTCGCCAAATTGTGGGTCGAAAAGAAATTTCGGTGGGGAAGGGTAGGTGAAAAGTGAATCTGGCGGGATTTTTTGTTGGTGGAAAGATTTGCACGCTCCTCGAGCCTGTCGAGAGGTCGCAAAGGTAATCAGCACCGTGACCTTTGCGACCTCTCGACAGGCTCGAGGATCG
>JAVXCD010000071.1:0-8592 GCA_036659655.1 Alistipes sp. | reverse complement strand
TGTTTGAATTTGTTACCGAAGTTATTTTGAAAACTATTTTTGTCTTTAAAATCCGATCTTAGCGAGCTAAATGAGAATTTACAGGATGAAAACTGGGGCGAAAAGAGCCGAAAAGAGGAGATTAATAAATTTAAAACAGCTTCTTAAGGGTCATGTAGATCGATCCTCACCGGACAGAGGAAAAGTGTAAACCGTCATGCGCATTAGAAACAGCCGTTTAATGTTTCATGGATTCTTTTTTCGACTCCACACTCCCCGCAACAAGGGTGACAACCACGAAAAGCAGGTAGATGAGACCCATTTGCACCGTGGACAAGGTGTAGTCGAAGGCTCCGCACGGCATCCCTGCGGCCACCTCAACCATACGATTCTGGAGCGTTGTCAAAGTGCCGAGCACCCATTCGAAAAGCGGCGACAACAGCGTGATCGGCACGATGATCCACACCACGGCCACAGGAACAATGATCGTTGCGAGCAAGATCACCACCGGATTGATCACCACCCCGACCAACGAGACAATACCGAAAAAATGGGAGACCAACGGGGCTGTCGACACCGCCGACACGACACCCATCACCAGTGTGGCGGTGAGTAAGTTGACGGCTCGATGTTTGGTTGTCAGCAGCCGATAAATCGGCATTCCCCATGCCAGAATAGCCGTCACAGCAATGAAAGAGAGTTGGAAACTGATGTCGAAGAGGTAGTTGGGATCCACCAGCAGCATCAAAAAGGCCGTTGCAGCAAGGATGTTCATGCTCACATAAGTCGATGTGGAGGCCAGCGAAAGTTGCAACGCCGAGAACATCACCGCCGCCCGCACTACGCTGGGCGAAAATCCCGCCGTGGCCGCATAGAGCCAGATCAGCAGGATGGCAACCCCGTTGCGCAGGAGGTGTCCGCGTCGCAGTATCGGCATCCACCACAGCACCAAGTTCACCAGCAGGAAAACCATTCCCACGTGCAGTCCCGATACCGCCAGCAGATGCGAAGTGCCGCTGCGGGAATAGGCCGTGCGCAAGGCGGGTGTGAGGCGGCTTTTATCGCCCGCCGCCATGGCTCCGCAGACCGCCTTGACATCGGGCGCAAGGTGGAGTCGGTCGATTCGTGCGAGGGCGTGAAGATGCAGTGAAGTGTGTTGCGCCGGGGTCTGCTCAAGAATGCGCGGGGCAGACAGCCACAGCGTACCCACATAGCCGCGGTGCGTCATCAGATTGCGGTAACTCTCGTATTTCCCCGGCAAGGCACGTACATACCCGCGGCAGATGATCCTGTCGCCGGCACGCAACGTGACGGTAGAGTCCGCTCGCAGCAGCACTTTCTCCGCACCGGCACGCCATACCGACCCCTCACGCCATGCCTGAATGAGAGCCGTTGTGGTGGAGTAGCCGTTGCGTGCGGCAGGCGGATCGCTCACCGTCAGTTGGAGCGTTGTGCGGATCTGCTTGGGTACACGGCTCTCTGTGGTGTGGAAATCGGAGAGCATCGACCCAAACAAAAAGATCGGGAGAACGGTGTAGAGTGCCGAGCGGGTCAGCAAAGCCCCCACGCCACAGAGGAGAAATCCCCCGATGACAAGCCACAACGGCAAGGTGTAATGTTGCGCAAAGACGATCCCGCACATCAACGGCACAACGGCCTTGACCATCGGCATCCGCTCCAACTTGGTATATAGAATCGCCCACTTCATCCGCTACAAAAATAGTAATTTTCCGGAAAGAATCAAGAATTTGTACGAAAAAGAGTCTTCCAGAACGGCCTTGAAAATTTTCTATTCTTAGAAACTGTTTTAAATTTATTAATCTCGTTCTTTTCGGCTCTTTTTCCCACAAAATTTGACTTATTGAAATAGAAGGTTTACCTTTGCAGAAAAGTCAAGTAGGTTTAACTCAATCACATAATGGAACTGAATATAGAGAAGAAATCCATCCTCGATGTTTACGACACGCCCATCATCCAGCAAACATCTTTTTGGTCACGCGTGAAACGCAAGCAGGGACTTCAGTCGTTCGCATTCGATTACAAGGCGCGCAACAGTGACCTGTATCTCAATGTCGGCGGCTATTCTTACACCCAAGCCGACTTTCTGCTGTTCCTGCAATATTTTAACTCTCACGACTGCGTGGCCTATATTCCCTATGGCCCGGAGGTGGAGCCGTCGGAGGAGAATCAGGGTGTTTTTCTGGAGGAACTCTCCGAGTCGCTGCGCACCTACCTGCCCAAAGAGTGTATTGCTATTCGTTACGATCTGAACTGGCGTTCGCACTGGGGCAAGGACTCCGACTACACCGCAGAGGGACGATGGCTCGGAGCTCCCGAAAAAAAATACCAAGAGTTCAAACTCAATTTCGACACACGAAACGGGAATTTGCTCCGCTCAAACAGCGATATATTGCCCGCCAACACCATCATCGTCGACCTGAATGCCCCGGAGCAGGAGATCCTGACACGTATGAAACCCAAAACGCGGTACAACATCGGTCTGGCTCTACGGAAAGGAGTGGATGTTCGTGTGGGAACCATCGAAGACCTGCAAATCTGGTACGACCTATATGTGGAAACCGCACAGCGCAATGGGCTACACATGAATGACATCAAATATTTTCACTCGGTTTTTGCCGCCAAAATGGAAGAGCGTAATCTGCCTGTGCAAGTGAAGTTGCTCATCGCCTCGGTGGATAACATCCCGCTGTCGGCCATGTTCCTGCTCATTTCGAGCCACCGCGCCACCTACCTCTACGGTGCCTCCACTTCGGTAATGCGTAATTTTATGCCCACCTATGCCATGCAATGGAAGGCCATTCAAATTGCCAAGGCCTATGGTTGCAGTGAGTACGATCTGTTTGGCGTTGCACCCAATGCCGAGCCCTCGCACCCCATGTATGGTCTCTACAAGTTCAAAACAGGCTTCGGTGGTTCTGTCTTTCACCAGATGGGCTGCTGGGATTATCCACTCAAGCAAACGGAATTTTCGCTGCTTCAAGCCTCCGAGATGAGCAACAAAGGATATTATTTGTAGCCGTCACGACCTACGGAACAAAATCATTTCTTCGCCCCGATTGCTCATTTCAGAATTTATTTGTGTATTTTTGTCGAATATATCGACTATGAACTTTACTTTACAACATACCGACACCGCTTCGCATGCCCGCGCAGGGGAGTTGATGACAGACCACGGAGTCATTCAGACTCCTATATTTATGCCTGTGGGCACCGCCGCAACCGTGAAAGGTATCTTTCACCGGGATGTGCGCAACGAGGCTAAGGCACAGATCATTCTGGCCAACACCTACCACCTCTACCTGCGTCCCGGCATGGAGATCATTGAGAAGGCCGGTGGCGTACACCGTTTTTCGACATGGGACAAGCCAATGCTGACCGATAGTGGCGGGTTTCAGGTGTTTTCGCTGGCCGCATGCCGCAAACTCAAGGAGGAAGGCTGCCATTTTCGTTCGCACATCGACGGCTCGAAACACCTCTTCACACCCGAAAGCGTGATGGATACCGAGCGAACAATCGGTGCCGACATCATGATGGCTTTCGACGAATGCCCTCCGGGGGATGCTCCGCGTGAGTATGCCGCGAAATCACTGGCACTCACCCAGCGGTGGCTGGAACGTTGCTTCAACCGCTATGCGCAGACGCAACCCAAATACGGGCACTATCAAGCCCTGTTTCCCATCGTGCAGGGCTGCACCTACCCCGACCTGCGTGCCGAGGCTGCCGAAAATGTGAAGCAATACAACGCCGACGGCTACGCAATCGGTGGACTGGCTGTGGGCGAGCCCACGGAAGTGATGTACCGGATGATTGAGTTGGTAAATGCCATACTACCCGAAGATAAACCACGTTATCTGATGGGTGTCGGCACACCGATCAACATTTTGGAGGGGATCGAACGGGGAGTGGATATGTTTGACTGTGTGATGCCCACACGCAACGGACGCAATGGACAACTATTTACGGCTGAAGGCGTTATAAATATACGCAACAAAAAATGGGAGGATGATTTTTCGCCGATAGATCCCGCCGGCGAAGCCTTCGTCGACACACTTTACTCGAAAGCCTACCTGCACCACCTTGCCATCTGCGGGGAGATGCTGGCAGCACAAATCGCCTCGCTCCACAACATCGCCTTCTACCTGCGACTGGTGGGTGCGGCGCGTAGTCACATCCTCGCCGGGGACTTCAAGTCGTGGAAGGATGCGATGGTGGTGAAACTTGCTAAAAGATTGTAAATTATGAAATTCCGCTGGCCGGGCCTAAAGATCTTAGATCGCTACATCATCGGGAAATTCCTGAGTACCTATTTTTTCGCCATCGCCATGATTATCATTGTGGTGGTGATCTTCGACTGTGTGGAGAAAATCGACGACTTCACCGAGTTGAAAGCCCCATTAAAAGCCATCATCTTCGACTATTATCTCAACTTCGTTCCTTTCTTTATCAATCAGTTCAGCGGGCTGTTCACCTTTATCGCCGTGATCTTCTTCACCTCGAAGATGGCCTACCAGACCGAGATCATCGCGATGCTGTCGGGTGGCATGAGTTTCAAAAGACTGATGTGGCCCTACTTTTTAGGGGCACTGGTCATCACGATGCTCTCCATGATACTCAATTTGTGGCTGATCCCCGTATCACAGCGCAGTTGTGTCGCTTTCGAAACCCAATACATCAAGAGCAAGGCGAATACCGAATTCGACCGCCACATTTATCGACAAGTAGAGCCGGGAGTCTTCGTCTACATCCGCGATTATTCGGGAACAGCACAGCAGGCCACTTTCTTCGTACTGGAGCACCACAACACCGGCTCTATCACCGCTTCACTTGAAGCCTCCGATGCCAAATTTGACCCGAAGACCAAACGCTGGACGGCACCCCGCTATACCACGCGTGAATTCGACTCATTAGGTATGGAGACCTACAAGCAACACCGCAACCTCGACACCTTGATTAACCTTGAAGTAACGGAGTTGGGACGGGTAAATGAGTTAATTAAAACAATGAACATCACGCAGTTGAATACATTCCTGCATCAACAACAAGCCAAGGGTTCGGACTCCATCAAGGTCATCGCTGTTGAGAAGCACGCTCGTTTTGCCTACCCTCTTTCGACCTTTATTCTTTCGTTGATCGGTGTCTCGCTCTCCTCGCGCAAAGTGCGCGGAGGTACGGGATTGCACATCGGTATCGGCATCGCCCTCTGTTTTTCCTATATTTTATTTAACCGGTTTTTTGAGGAATTTGCCAAGAGCGGCACCATGTCGCCGGGGCTTGCCGTCTGGATACCGAATATCATCTACCTCTTTATCGCCATCTACCTCTACCGCAAAGCACCGAAATAGCATGAACGAAATAGATCGGATCGCCGACAAAATCCATCGCGCACAGCGCATCACCCCTGCCGAGGCTCTAAGCCTCTGGCGTGAAGCACCCTTGTGGCTGTTGGGACAATTAGCTTCCGAGCGCAAGCAGTGCGTGAGTGGCGACAAAGTCTACTACAACCGCAATTTCCACATCGAACCCACGAATCTGTGTGTGTTCAACTGCAAATTCTGTTCCTACCGCCGCCCCAAGGGTAGTCCCGAAGTGTGGGATTATTCGATGGAGGAGATCGAGCAGATGGCACGTGCGCACCAAGGTCAAGGCGTAACAGAAGTGCACATTGTGGGCGGAGTACATCCCGAACACGGATTGGACTATTACATAGATATGATCCGCCGCATCAAAACCATTTTACCCGCGGCTACCATCAAAGCCTTCACAGCCATCGAACTATCCTACATGATCCGCAAAGCGGGTTATTCGATTTGCGAAGGGCTGCAACTGCTCCAACAGGCAGGCATGGAGGCCATTCCGGGGGGTGGTGCCGAGATCTTCGACGAGGAGTTGCGTCGTCGGATTTGTCCCGACAAGGGTTCCACGGCCGAATGGCTGGAGGTGCACGAAACCGCACATAGATTGGGTGTAAAGACCAATGCGACAATTCTTTACGGTCACATCGAAACCCTCGAACACCGCATCGACCACCTCTGTCGCCTGCGTGATTTGCAAGATCGAACGGGGGGCTTCAATGCATTTATCCCGCTGAAATACCGCAATTACGGCAACTCCATGTCTCAGATCGGAGAGGTGTCGATCGTCGAAGATATGCGTATGTTGGCTCTGAGCCGATTGTTCTTAGATAATATTCCGCACATCAAAGCCTACTGGGTGATGTACGGCAAGCAAACCACCGAATTGGCTCTGGCCTTCGGTGCGGACGACATAGACGGCACCATCGACGACACAACCAAAATCTACTCGATGGCGGGCGCAGACGACACCAAACCGTCGATGTCGGCAGCCGAGATGCACCGCATCATCGCTAATGCGGGTTACCGCGCTGTGGAGCGTGACACGTTGTATAACGAACTATAAAATAGATGGAAAAACTCATTGGTTATTGGAAGAAACTCAAGACCAAACCGCTGGCTTACAACTTCGTGTTGATTGCCGCCTCGCTGTTGGCTTTGGGCATTATCTCGCACGTACTCATGCAATTCGGCACTCGCCACGGCTCTCGTTGCACGGTGCCCGACTTCGCCGGCATTACCTTGCAGCAGGCAGAGGAGTTGGCTGACGACAACGACTTGACACTGGTAATCAACGACTCGCTGTTTGTCCCGGCTTACGAAGGTGGCATGATCCTCGATCAGTTGCCCGAAAAAGGGGTTGAGGTGAAACCCGGACGCACGGTCTACATAACCATCAACTCATTCAAACCCAAGATCGTAGCCGTTCCTTATGTAGCGGGGCGTTCTTTGCGCCAAGCCAAAAACATGCTCGAATTGGCGGGGCTGGAGATCGAAAAGTTGATCTACCGCACCGACATGGCAACCAACTACGTCCTCGAAGAGTATTGTGATGGCCGTCAGGTTACCGGCCGCAGCAAGATGCAAATCGAAATGGGCTCCGGGGTGACACTTTATGTGGGTGCGGAGAGCGACCGGTGGACAACCGTCACGCCCCGACTTATCGGATTTCACCTCAAGGAGGCTAAGAGCCGCCTGTGGGAGTTGGGACTCAACGTCGGCAACATCACTTTTGACAAGGGAATCAACCTGCTGAATCAGAAAGATGCACGCGTATATGTGCAAGCACCCGGTCAGGAGCGCAATGTGCAAGTGGGCACGGCTGTGGATTTGGTGTTGACACTCGACATACATAAAGCGGATAAATTGCGTAAAGAGGCAGAACAGGCTGCGGCAGGTTTAGTGCAAAAACGGCTCGAAGAGGCACAACTTCTCGCCGACTCCTTGGCTACACTGCCTCTCGACGAATCCGCCACAAAAACAGAAACAAGTACCGAGAACACAACAACCGATACGGGATTTCTCGAATAATGACAGAAGACGACACATACAAAGATTTAACAGCACTTGACGACGAAGCGGCCGAAGAACAGGACGAACTCTACGAGCACTTTGCCATCACTACCGACAAGGGGCAGACCCCGCTTCGACTGGATAAATACCTGACCTGCCGCATGGAACATTGCTCACGCAATCGCATTCAGGCGGCCGCCGACAGCGGCAGTATTCTGGTGAACGGTGTGGCCGCGAAATCGAGTTACAAGATCAAGCCCCTCGACCGCATCTCGATTGTGATGCCCTACCCCAAGCGCGAGGTGGAGATCATTCCCGAAAACCTGCCTCTCGACATCCTCTACGAGGACGATGACCTGATTTTGGTCAACAAGGCCGCGGGCATGGTGGTACATCCGGGACACGGCAACTACCAAGGCACGTTAGTCAATGCGCTGACCTATCACCTGCAAGATCTGCCGTTGTTTCAGGAGGGTGATATGCGTGCAGGACTGGTGCACCGCATCGATAAAAACACCTCAGGCATTTTAGTGATCGCCAAAAACGAAAGAGCACACGTCAAACTCGCCAAACAGTTTTTTGATCACACCATCAAACGTCGCTACATCGCCCTTGTGTGGGGAAACTTCACCGAGGACGAAGGTACGATAACGGGCAACATCGGCCGCAGCCCAAAGGATCGGCTCAAGATGCACGTTTTTGAAGATGGCTCCGATGGCAAATATGCGGTGACACACTACAAAGTCCTGAAACGATACGGCTACGTGACCCTTGTTGAGTGCCATCTGGAGACGGGGCGCACCCATCAAATTCGCGTTCACATGGCGTGGCAGGGACATCCGCTCTTCAACGACGAACGTTATGGTGGCGACCGCATTCTCAAAGGTACAACCTTTACAAAATACAAACAGTTCATCGAGAATTGTTTTGAACTGTTGCCCCGCCAAGCCCTCCATGCCCAATGCTTGGGATTCGTACACCCGACTACACACGAAAACGTACTCTTTGAGAGTGAATTGCCAGCCGATTTTAGTGCTGTTCTCGAAAAATGGGACACCTATATCTCCGGCCAGCGGCCTGACCTCGCGGAGTGCTGACTGTTTCCTGATTCCTGCGGGGTCAACGCAAAATCCGGTAGGGAAGGGTAGGTAAAAAGTGGTTCAGGCAAAAATACACACACGATTCTTGTGTAATATATACAATCTTATCTGCGTTCCGTGTGACGAAG